>NZ_JBKVWU010000110.1:0-7515 GCF_046972485.1 Hominilimicola sp. | reverse complement strand
CGATAAACCTGACCTTTGCCAAGCTCGCCTGTGTTGTCCATAATCTGTACCTTAACTTTTGTAGATACGTCCACATCTTGCTTTTTACTGCTTTCCACGATGTCAAGAGCAAGAATAAGCTTATCTTCCAAATTTCCGTAATAAATTCTGTTCCCGCATCTTAAAAGCGGCTTACCTTTGTACATAAGACCTTTTTTCTTTTTTACCGCTGCCATAACCAAAATCCTCCTTTTAATCTCTCTATACTAAATTATATCCTTCTTTTACGGCTTTTATATTCATCTCTATAAGTTTATGCTTGTTTTCCGGTAAAGATTTCTTCATTGTGTATTCAATTTCATCGATTGTAAACAACTCCGTTTTCTTCAACACCGCACCGAGCATAACCATATTTGCAAGACTCTTATTACCCATATTATGAGCCGTTTCGGTAGCATTCACGCAAATTTCGTTTACATCCTCTCTTTCCGACTTTCTGTCTATAAGCGACGTATCTATAAACACATATCCGCCGTCCGAAACCGTATTTTCAAATTTATCAAGTGACGGTTTATTCATTGCCACAAGGATATTCGGTCTTGTAACAATCGGCGAACCAATCGGCTCATCATCTATTATAACGTGACAATTTGCAGTACCGCCACGCATTTCAGGTCCGTATGACGGCAGCCAAGAAAGTTTTTTGTCTTTAAGCATTGCCGCAAACGCAAGTATTTTGCCTGTAAACAAAATCCCCTGACCGCCGAAACCGGCAAGTATCATTTCACAATTTTTCATTATTTATCCTCCTCGACGTCCTCAATATCTTTAAAAACACCAAGCGGATAATACGGAATCATTTCATCTCTGACTCTCTGCATAGCCTCAACAGGTGACATTCCCCAATTTGTCGGACAAGTCGAAAGTACTTCGACTATTGAAAATCCCTTACCGTTTATTTGATTTTCAAATGCTTTCTTTATAGCCCTTTTAGCGTCCTTTATATGCGGTACGGAATCAGTTGAAACTCTCGCAATATATGATGGTCCGTCAAGTGTGGCAAGCATTTCGCACACTCTTACGGGATTACCTTGTATTTTCGGATCACGTCCGTAAGGTGATGTCTGCGTAACTTGTCCCGGAAGTGACGTTGGTGCCATTTGACCGCCTGTCATTCCGTAAATTGTATTATTGATGAATATAACGGTTATATTCTCGCCTCTTGCGGCACTGTGTACTGTTTCGGCAGTACCTATTGACGCAAGGTCGCCGTCACCCTGATATGTGAACACAACCCTGTCCGGCAGTGAGCGTTTTATACCCGTTGCCACTGCAGGCGCTCTGCCGTGTGCCGCTTGTACAACATCAAAGTCAAAATAATTATGTGCCGTTACCGCACAGCCTACCGGCTCAACCGCAATGGTTTTGCCGCTAATATCAAGTTCATCAATGACTTCACATACAAGTCTATGCACAATTCCGTGCGAACAGCCGGGGCAATAGTGAAAAACTGTATCGGTTAATGAATTTGGCTTTTTAAATATCGTTTTCATATTATTGTACCTCCTTCATTATGCTCTTAACCTTTTCCTCAACTTCATCCGGTGTCGGTATAATACCGCCCGTACGTCCGCAGAAATAAACAGGTGCACTGCATTCACACGCAAGCTTAATATCTTCAATCATTTGTCCGGTACTCATTTCAACAGACAAAAACGCTTTCGGTTTAACCGTTTTAAAAATCTTTTCAGGGAACGGCCAAAGTGTTATCGGACGTATAACGCCCACTTTTATTCCCTCTTCACGAAGTGACTTAACCGCCGTTTCGACAACTCTTGAAGTAATACCGTATGACGATATGATTATATCGGCGTCATCAATATCATGTGCCTCATATCGCTGCAAGTTTTCTTTGACAACATTATATTTTTCCTCACGCTCCAAAACTTTCTTTTCAAGTTCTGATGCCTCAAGATAAAGTGTTTCAACGACGTTTTTCTTACGTTTATTATCTGTTCCTCTTGCCGCCCAAGGTTTGTCGGCGTAAATCGGCTCAGGTATTGCATCTAAGTCGACAGGCTCCATCATTTGTCCCAAAGTACCGTCACCCAAAATCATAGTTGGGATTCTGTATTCATCGGAAATATTAAATGCTTCGGCTGTTAAATGAGCAAGCTCCTGTACGGAATTAGGTGCCAAAACAATTAAATGATAGTCACCGTGTCCGCCGCCTTTTACAGCTTGGAAATAGTCTGACTGTGCCGGTTGGATACCGCCGAGTCCCGGACCTCCGCGAACTATATTTACAATCACACACGGCAAATCTCCTGCCGCAAGATAGCTTATTCCCTCAGCCTTTAGACTTATTCCCGGACTTGATGAACTTGTCATCGCTCTCATTCCTGCCGCAGCCGCACCGTATACCATATTTATCGCTGAAACTTCACTTTCCGCTTGAAGAAATACTCCGTTTATTTTCGGCATTTTCTTCGCCATATATGCCGAAAGCTCCGTCTGCGGTGTTATCGGATAACCGAAAAAGTGACGACAGCCCGAACGAATTGCCGCCTCTCCTATTGCCTCATTACCTTTCATTAAAACCTTTTCACCCATCTGTCAGTCCTCCTCAATCGTGATAGCCGCGTCAGGACAAATTGTCGCACAAAATGCACAACCGATACATTTATCTTGTTCAAATATTTCAGCGGGTTTGTAACCCTTTTCATTCATTTTATCGTCCGATATTCTAAGAATTTTCTTAGGGCAGACACTTACGCAAAGTTCACAACTTTTACAACGTTCTTCGTTGAAGATAACTTTCTTCAAAAAAATCAACTCCTTTGTTGGGTTTTCACTGTATTTCCCATGGCCTTAAAATACAGATATTCATACGAAATACAGTATCCTTCAAATTCGTCGGAACGTTTGAAAGAGCCTTATCAATTCCGCAATTTTTTGTTATGACTATACCCATTTTCTTTGATAGCATTTTAATTTCGTCGTATCCCGAAAATAAAGTAGTTTCGTCTGTTTGGTCGGATAAATTCGTGTTATTGTATATATCCGTAAATTTCAAACGTGATGCACTCTCTATTCTCTCTGCGATTTCAATTAATTCATCATTCGTTCTTGTCAGAGGACGTTTTGTATTAACAATAAAATGCATCTCATAACCATATTTATCAAAATATTGTTTATACTGTCCTAAAGCCAATGCACCGTCATCGTCACCGCCGACGTCGAAAACAACAACAGAATTGTCATTATTAAACACGCTTAAAATATCAAGCGGCATTGTCGGCATATCAACATTTGACGACGCATAATTATTTGCAACAACTTTTATTCCGTTTTTCATTAGTACATTTCTTGCATCATTTGTTCTGAAATAAGGGTTTACAATATCCAAATCAACGATTACAACATCTTCGCCCTTCTTTTTCTCTTGTAGAGCGAAATTCAGTGCCACCTCAGTTTTTCCGCTGCCGAAATGACCTGTAAATATATGAATTCTATTTTTCATCTCTACTCCTATAAATAACAAATTCGTCAAAAATATAAATATATTATACCATAGCTTTTATAAAAATTCAACAACTTTATATGAATTATTCCTCTTTTTCGTACATAAACTCTTCAATTTTTTCTACAAATTCAAACTTTTTACTTCCTGCAATATATCCGCAATATGTCGCCAATATTGGCACTACAAGCATTAAAATACCCGAATAAATCGTATATGTTCCATTCGCCAATCCCATTATGCCGTTATACGGGAAACTCCAATAATAAAAAATTACATTAATTATTGTAGGCACAACTCCGTGAATACCGATTTCGTCACTGAACTTTGCCCATACAAATGCAAAAAGTGCCATCAAAATCGCTGTAACAACGGAAATAAGTACACCGAACATAGCACCTTTTAATTTACTCGGCTTTAGCGGTGTATACGATTTGTTATCTCTTATTGCAAAGTTTTTCGCAGGTATATACAGCATTGCAAAATTTACACCTATGAATATAACAGAAATTATTTCCTTGGCAATATTCATTGACAGGAAGTACCAAAACGCAACCAATCCGAACACAAATGCCACACCTGATGCCGCAACTTGCATTAAAAGCATATATACAAACTGATATTTTACAGTTATTTTCATTGAATCTTTCATATAAAATACACTCCTTATATTATTTTCCTACGGATATTCCGGCAAGATACCCCGACGACCACGCCCACTGCAAATTATATCCACCGCAGTCACCGTCTATATCAAGTACTTCGCCTGTTGCGTATAAACCGTTTACAAGCTTTGATTCCATAGTATTCGGGTTAAAATCGTCCGTAATCACACCGCCTTTTGTAACCTGTGCATTGTTCCACGACATTGTACCCGTAATTTTAAAATTCCATTTTTTTATTGTTGAACATATACGTCTGATTTCCTTTTCACCCAGCGTTACCGCATATCTTGAAAGCGGCTCAATTCCACAATATTTTAAAAGTGCCTGTCCGACACGTTTGTTAAACATTCCGACAAAGAAATTTTCAAGCGTAATTTTAGGGTTTTGATACATTCTTACACTTATCATATTATATAATTCGTCCTCTGAATATTCGCTCATTATATCAAGCGAAATCGTCTTTTGATTTTTCAGCCGTGACGAAAGTGAGAACACCGCAGGGCCTGATAAACCGTATTCGGTAAACAAAACTTCGCCGTATTCTTTAAAGTTACCGAGCGATACATTTGCATTCAGCTTTATACCTTTCAACTTCTTAACAACGTCCGTTTCTGTTTTAATCTGCACAAGTGACGGTGAAAGCTCCGTCACCTTATGACCGAAACTTTCTAAAATTTCATATCCGACACCTTTTGAACCTAAATTCGGTGCGGCTTTTCCGCCTGTTGCGACAATTACGTTGTCGGCATATTCGCTCTGTCCGTTATATGAAATAACATTAAAACCGCTTTTCTTTTTCTTCACTTTTTCGACTTCAAACGATGTTACAATCTTAACACCGAGCGAATCAAGTCTAAACCTCAAAACATCAAGCACCGCAGATGCTTGATCTGAATACGGATACACCTTTCCCTCATCTTCGGTTTTACTTACAATACCGAGTTCAGAGAAAAATTCAAGTGTTTCTTCCACCCAAAATTTATTTCTTGCACCCATTATAAATTTAGGATTTCTGCCGTGATAATTTTCAATATCAGCATTCATATTAGTCATATTACAGCGACCGTTGCCGGTTGCAAGTATCTTTCTGCCTACTCTTTCACCGCTTTCATATATTGTAACGCTGTTTCCGTTCTGTGCCGCAAATATCGCCGCAAAAAGTCCGGACGCCCCTCCGCCTATAACCGCAATTTTCTTACTCATTATTTTCACTTTCCTCTGACATTTTCTTCATTTCTCTGGCCGTAAAATAGTCCGACATAATCGCACGAATTATAGCAAGAACAGGCACTGAGAACAACATTCCCATAAAACCGAACAATGCGCCGCCGACCGTAACCGCAAAAATAATCCACAAAGGTCTGATTTCAAGCGAATCCCCCATAATCTTAGGACCTAACAAGTTTCCGTCAATCTGTTGAAGGACAAGCAAAACAACACCCGTCCAAACACCTTTCCACACACCGCCTGTGATGAACGTTACAATCAGTGAAATAACAAATGATATAATCGAACCGAAATACGGTATCATATCCATTGCACCGATAAACAAACCGAGTATAAGCGCATACTTAACATTCATAATCATAAGCACGATACTGCACACAACAGCCATTATAATACTGCACATAAGTCGGCTGTAAAGATAATTTGTAAAAATATCATTTATACGTTTTGCGTGTTCCGTAATTGAATTTGCACGCTTTTCTTTTAGGAATATTCCCATCAAACGAAAAATACCCTTTTTTAATCGTTCCTTGTCAATAAGCATATATATTGACGCAATCACCGCAACAAATATATCAAACAATCCCGTTGTCATATTGTATACACCCTGTGCATACTTGCCGAACTGCGACATATCTATTGACGTAACTATCTTATTCATCTCACTGTACAAATCAATACCATTGGCAAACAGGCTTGATTTTTTGATAATTTCAAAGTTATTGATGTAGTCTTGGAATGAAGTTATATAATTCGGCAAATTGTTATACAAATCCATAATATTCTTGTACAATGCCGGAATTAACATTCTCAAAATTGCCAGAACAGCCATAATCGCCAAAACATATATTGTTATAATACTTATGCCGAGCGTATGTTTTTTTATAAATGACTTTTTCGATTTAGAAAGCCATTTTTGCATACGTTTTGCGGGTATGTTGAGGATATACGCAATTATAAATGCGATGAAGAACGGCTTTACTGCGTCAAAAATTTTAGCCAAATACTGCGTTATATTATTAAAGTTATCAAAAGTTTTGTACACCGCGATAACTGCCACACAAAATACAAATGCAATTATCCATCCGTAATATTTTTCAAATCTCTTCATTTTTTCTCCTTAATAATAAAGGACGGAAACACTTCCGCCCTTTTATCTAAAGCATATATTATTCAGAAACAATAACAACAAGCTTACCGATAAATACGCCGCCTGAAATTGTACCTTTAATTTCTACCTTTTGTCCGACTTTGATGTCTTTCATTTTCTTTGCAATACCTGCAGCCGTTACAAAAGTTGTATTTCCGTCTTTGCAGAATGCTTGTTTTGAATCTGTTGATCCCTCCGGCTGTACACTGATTACGCCGTAAGAAGTATTAATTCCCGTAACGACACCGGACATTGAACCCGATGATTCTTGAGTTGATGTTGCGACAATCTTTGTTATTGCGTCACTTTCAACTGTAAGTTTTACAATATCGCCGACTCTGAAATCGTAAAGCGTCTTTTCTTCACCGTTTATAAGAATTTGTACACCGCTCGGAATTTCATATGTCTGTTCCTTATTGTCAACCTTTACAACCATAATTGACTTAGTTGCAATCGTAAGTGACTGAATTGTACCTTCAATAACCTTTGTGCTTGAAGTTGCGTTGATTTGTGTGATTACACCGTACTTCAATGTAAGTGTAACCTTATCGCCCTTGTATATACTTGAAAGGTCAACAGTTGAAGTATTTTTCTTTACAACAACGTCACTGCTTACAGCATATGTTTTACCGTTGTAAGCATCATTTCCGTGGCTGATTGTTATTTTAATATCGTCACCGATTTCCATATCTTCGATTGTTGCACCGCTTATTGTAGTTGTCTTTGATTCGCCTGCAAGAGATGCGATTTTACCGTTTACAAGATTTACTGTTACAACGTCACCGTCTGCAAAACTTCTTACAGTTGCCGGTGAGCCGTCATATGTTACCGATATATTCGACGCACATTCATAAGTTTCGTTTTCTTCCGAATCATCAGGCTTAATCTTTATTGATACAACGCCGGATTTAACAGATGAATTAACAAATCTGCCTGTGATTGTTCTGTCCTGTTCACTTGATACAGTGTCA
>NZ_JBKVWU010000109.1:0-7588 GCF_046972485.1 Hominilimicola sp. | reverse complement strand
AGTATATACAGTTTTATCATCTGCTCTGCAATCTATAATTGCTATTTTTTTCAATTTTAAAACCTCTTAAAATCAATTTAGTTTACATAATATTTTTATGGTAAACTAATTATTATAAGTATCTAAATAATCAACTGCGGTTTGTGACAAAATCGCACTTCCAATAGGTAAAGCGTCTTCGTCTGCTATAAACTTCGGACTATGTATCGGATAAACAGCTCCTTTTTCTACATTTCCTACACCTAATTTAAAATAGGCACTCGGAACGTTTTCTCCAAAATATGAAAAATCATCACCCGCCATTGCCGGTTTATCAAGTGTCACTACTTCGTTTATGCAGGTAAGCTTTTTTGCACTGTTTCTGATTACATCATTCATTTCACTGTTATTAACAACAGGCGGAAAAAGTTTATTGAATGTAAAATCAATAGTTGTTCCATGCTTTTTTGCTGTTTCATGTGCCGTTTTATCAAGTAATTCTATGAGCATTTCACGAGTTTCATTGTCAAGCGAACGTGCCGTACCCATAATTTCAGCAGTTTGCGGAATTGCATTATTGCAAGTTCCGCCGTTAAAATAGCAAACCGTCATAACACACGGCTTGTCTTTTAGAACAGTTGCATTTAGTTTTTCAAATTCCGTTATAATTGCCGTGCCGATAGTAACTGGATTTACGCATTTTTCAGGTGCGGAGGCGTGACCGCCGACACCGTGAACAACAATTTTAAAATCGTCGGGCGACGCCATAATTGAGCCGTCCTTAACTTGGATATTGCCCGTCTTTTCTAACGGTTCAACGTGAAGTGCAAAAGCCGCGTCAACGTGCGGATTTTCAAGTATTCCGTCCTCAATCATAGGTAATGCACCGCCTACTCCCTCTTCAGCAGGCTGGAAAACAAGTTTGACGTTTCCGTTCAACTCGTCTTTAATATCGTTTAAAATTTTAGCCGCACCTAAAAGACACGTTGCATGAATATCATGTCCGCATGCGTGCATATATCCTTCGCGTTCCGATTTTATTTCAAATTTGCTTTCGTCTTTTATAGGTAATCCGTCTATATCAGCACGCAAAAGTACAGTTTTGTTACTGTTTTTACCTTTAATCAAGGCAACTGTTCCTGTTTTAGCTGAGGTTGTATAAGGTATTCCGTAATCGTCAAGTTTACTGCGAATAAATGAAGATGTTTTTATTTCTTCAAAATCAGTTTCAGGAGTACTGTGGAGGTGACGTCGTATGGAAATCAGCTCGTCCTTTATTTGAAATGCTTTTTCTTCAATCATTTTATCATCTCCTCAAATTCATCTTCACTGATAACCGTTACACCCAAGCTGTTTGCCTTGTCAAGTTTACTTCCTGCGTCTTCACCGGCAAGAACATATGTTGTTTTCTTTGATACACTTGATGATGTTTTACCGCCGTAATTTTCTATTATTTTTCCTGCCTCACTTCGCTTATATTTAGAAAGTGTTCCTGTCAGAACAAATGTCATACCCTCAAAACGTCTGTCGATAATAGAATCTTCACTATCGTCTATACAGTTTACACCCGCTTTTTCAAGCTTATCAATAAAAGCGATTGACTGCTCTTGCATAAAAAATTCAACAACCGATTGTGCCATTTTACCGCCTATATCGGCTATTTCGGTAAGTTCTTCAACAGACGCATTTCTCAAATTATCAAGAGTTTTATATTTTGCCGATAAAATCTTTGCAGCTTTTTCACCTATATGACGAATACCGAAAGCATTTATCAGTCTGTATAATGGGTTTGTTTTTGACTTTTCAAGAGCGTTTATAAGATTTTGTGCTGATTTTTCACCCATTTTATCCATTTCGGCTATATCTTCGGCTTTTACATAATACAAATCGGCGGCGGTTTCGATTAAATCTTTTTCTATCATTTGTTCAATGATAGACGGACCAAGACCGTCAATGTCCATTGCATTTCGAGACACAAAGTGAATTATATTTCTAAGTCGCTGTGCCGGGCAATTCACACCTGTGCAACGATATGCCGCCTCGCCTTCTTCACGCACGATTAAAGCACCGCATTCAAGACAATGTGTAGGCATTTCAAATTCTTTTTCACTGCCGTCACGATTTTCTTTTATAACTTCAACGACAGCCGGAATTATATCGCCTGCCTTTTGAATAATAACGGTATCGCCTATTCTGATATCCTTTTCACGTATAAAGTCAAGATTGTGAAGTGTCGCTCTTGATACATTTGAGCCTGCAATGTGGACTGTATCAAGTATTGCAAGAGGTGTAAGAACACCTGTTCTTCCGACTTGAACTTTAATATCTCTTATAACCGTTTGCTGTTTCTCGGCGGGATATTTATATGCAATAGACCAACGAGGGAATTTTGCGGTATCTCCGAGCATTTCTCTTGCGGTCAATTCATTTACCTTAATTACCGCACCGTCTATATCAAAATATAGGTTACCTCTCTCCTCACCTATTTCCAATATTCTCTCATATGCCTTTTCTATAGATGAATACGATTTTTTATCAAGAATAGTTTTAAATCCCTGTTCTTTCAAAAATTCAAGGCCTTCAATATGTGTTGAAATTTCTTTACCTTGTATTTGCTGAATATTAAAAACAAATATGTCAAGATTACGTTTTGCGGCTATTTTGGGATCAAGCTGTCTTAGTGAGCCTGCCGCTGCATTACGCGGATTTGCAAAAAGCGGTTGTTCGCTCGCCTCTAAAATATCGTTTATTTTATTAAAGTTATCTCTTGACAAAAATACTTCTCCTCTTACCTCAAGAAAAGGTATATCGTCTTTTAAGGTAAGAGGTATGCTCTTAATTGTTTTCAGATTTTCCGTAACATCCTCACCGTTAATACCGTCACCGCGCGTCGAACCTCTTGTAAATTCACCGTCTACATATTCAAGAGAAACAGATAAGCCGTCAATTTTCTGCTCAACAACGTAATTTACATCATGTACAACGGCTCTTACACGTCTGTCAAAGTCAAGTATTTCTTCTTTTGAAAATGCCTTTTGCTGACTTAACATAGGCACGTCGTGATGAACTTCACCAAAACTTTTAACAGCTTCTCCGCCTACTCTTACTGTAGGTGAATTTTTCTTTTTATATTCGGGATATTTTTCTTCAAGCTGTTCAAGTTCTACAAGCATTTTATCAAACGCAAAATCAGAAATTTCGGGAGCATCATCAACATAATACTTGTGGTTATGATAATTAAGTTCATTTGTCAATTCTTCAATACGTTTTTCAATATCGTTCATTAATAAAATTCCTTTCTATTCGACTGATGCAGTCATTCCACCATTTCCGTAATAAGTCGGTGTGTCACCTACAATAATCGTTTCATTTAAAAGCACTGATGTTTCCACAGTGTCGGATTGTGCAAACATCATTCCCACGAATGACATTTTCATAGATACGTCTAAATACAATTTATGCTTTACCTGATTAATACCGACAGAGTCAAAACTCTCTTTAAAATCAGCATTTACAATACTGACCGGATATATTCGTATCGGCACTTTAGGACCGAGTCCGGCAAGAAAATATAAATTACTGCAGCTTCCGAGCGGTACATATACCGTATCGCTTTTATGTGAATCAATATTTTTCTGCATTGACTGTATTATTGCCGATTTTAAGCGATTGATCTTTGCGGTATCCGTTTCGATTGCCTTTATATTTTCGGAGGAATTCTCCATAATTTTTGCAAGGCTTTGGTATTCTTCTTTAACAAATACATCATCTACTGCACTGTTTACAACCTCATTTGCAATGTTATTTGAATACACCTTTGCATATTCGATAAAAGACGGTTGCAATTTTGTGAATATAAGCCATATAAGAAAAATCAAAAAAAACAGTGTAAAAAATATTCCTACACCTTTTAAACTTCTGTTTCTTGTTCGTGAAAGTCCAAGCCTCATATAAATCCCTCCCCGACACTGTATAGTATGTCGGGGAGCAAATTTACGTTACATTAACAATTATATTCTCTTTGTGTCGATTTCTTCTTTAACTGCTTTGATAAATTCATCTATTGCCATAGCACCCTTGTCGCCCTCTTTTCTTGAACGAACAGATACAGTGTTATTTTCAATATCCTTATCACCGACAACAAGCATATAAGGTACTTTTTCAAGCTGTGCCTCACGAAGTTTATAACCAAGTTTTTCACTTCTGTCATCAACTTCTACACGCAAAATACCGTTTGCCTCAAGCTGTTTCTTAATTTCATATACATAATCCAGATGTCTGTCCGCAATAGGCAAAAGCTTGATTTGTACAGGAGCAAGCCATACCGGGAATGCACCTGCATACTTTTCGATAAGAAGTGCAAGTGTTCTTTCGTAACAACCGATTGATGTCCTGTGAATAATATACGGATTTTTCTTAGTACCGTCTTTATCAACGTATTCCATACCGAATTTTTCGGCAAGCATTTGGTCGATTTGGATTGTTACAAGAGTATCTTCCTTACCGTGTACATTCTTAATTTGAATATCAAGTTTCGGGCCGTAGAATGCAGCCTCACCGACACCGACTTTATAATCAATGTTAAGATCTTTCAAGATTTTCTCCATCGTATCTTGTGCTTCGTTCCACTGTTCTTCTGTACCGATATACTTTTCTCTGTCGTCAGGATCCCATTGCGAGAAACGATATGAAACGTCTTCAATTAATCCAAGAGTTGTAAGCATATAGTTTGTAAGTTCAAGACAACCCTTAAATTCTTCTTCAAGCTGTTCAGGTGTACACATCAAGTGTCCCTCTGAAATTGTGAACTGACGTACACGGATTAGTCCGTGCATTTCACCCGACGCCTCATTTCTGAAAAGTGTCGATGTTTCATTAAGTCTCATAGGCAAATCTCTGTATGAACGACCTCTGTTTAAAAACGCTTGATACTGGAACGGACAAGTCATCGGACGAAGTGCAAATACTTCCTTATCCTTTTCTTCATCGCCAAGTACGAACATACCTTCTTTATAGTGATCCCAGTGACCTGAAATTTTATACAAGTCGCTCTTTGCCATTAGAGGTGTCTTTGTAAGCTGCCAACCACGCTTTTGTTCTTCATCTTCAACCCATCTTTGAAGTAATTGAATTACTCTTGCACCCTTTGGAAGCATAATAGGAAGACCTTGACCGATATAATCAACTGTTGTAAACAATTCAAGTTCACGTCCAAGCTTATTATGGTCACGTTTTTTTGCCTCTTCAAGCTGTTCAAGATGTGCCTCAAGGTCGGCTTTATTTAGGAAAGCAGTACCGTAAATACGTTGTAACATCTTGTTTTTCTCATTACCTCTCCAATATGCGCCTGTTGCACTTAGAAGTTTGTATGCTTTAACCTTGCTTGTGTAATTTACGTGAGGTCCTGCACATAGGTCAACAAAATCGCCTTGCTTATAGAAAGAAATTGTAGCATCTTCAGGTAAATCGTTAATCAATTCAACTTTGTATGGCTCATCTTTCATTAATTCAAGAGCCTCTGCTCTCGGCAATTCAAATCTTTCGATCTTAAGGTTTTCTTTAGCGATTTTTTTCATTTCTTTTTCAAGAGCTTCTAAATCCTCAGGGGTGAAAGTATGCTCCGTATCAAAATCATAGTAAAAACCGTCATCAATAGCCGGACCGATAGCAAGTTTTGTATCCGGATAAAGTCTTTTTACAGCCTGTGCAAGCATATGCGAGGCTGAATGTCTTAGTGTTTGTAGTTCATTCATTTCCATTTTTATTAGTCCTTTCTTTTTATAAACTAAAAACACCCCTAAAGTACGGATAATATCCATACCTTAGGGGTGCATAAATATACACGGTTCCACCCTAATTACAGCATATAATGCTGTCACTTAGTTCGTCCTTGTTTCGTAAGGAATACGGCAAAACTTACTTAATATAAATTGTTCAGTCCGCAGCTCCGAAGTGGTATTCACATCAAGCCCATCAAAGAACGCTTACAGCCCATGACGTTCTCTCTCTTGTGACTTTTGCTTAATGCTACTGTCTTCATCTACGCTTTAAAGTTATTCTAACACTCTTTTTTTATTTTGTCAAGGTTTTATTCGAGCATTTTCTTTAAATATTTTCCGGTATAAGATTTTTCGACTTTTGCAACCTGCTCAGGTGTACCTGACGCAATCACGGTACCGCCGTTATCGCCGCCCTCAGGCCCCATATCAATGATATAGTCTGCGGTTTTTATAACGTCAAGGTTGTGTTCGATTACAACAACGGTATTACCGCCCTCAACAAGTTTATCAAGCACTTCCGTAAGTTTGTGAACGTCAGCAGTATGAAGTCCTGTTGTAGGCTCGTCAAGAATATAAATCGTCTTCCCGGTACTTCTCTTTGAAAGCTCCGTTGCAAGTTTAACACGTTGTGCTTCACCGCCTGACAAAGTTGTTGAGCTTTGACCGAGTTTGATATATCCAAGACCGACTTCCTGTAAAGTTTCAAGTTTTCTCTTTATCTTCGGAATGTTTCCAAAAAATTCAACACCCTCATCAACCGTCATTTCAAGCACTTCATAAATATTTTTGCCCTTGTATTTAACTTCAAGAGTTTCTCTGTTATATCTCTTACCCTTACATACCTCGCAAGGAACAAATATATCCGCCAGGAAGTGCATTTCTATCTTCTTTATACCGTCACCGCTACAAGCTTCACAACGTCCGCCTTTTACGTTAAAGCTAAAACGTCCTGATTTATAACCACGCACTTTTGCCTCATTTGTAGATGCAAAGACTTCACGAATATCACCGAAAACATTTGTATATGTTGCCGGATTTGAACGTGGTGTTCTTCCAATCGGTGACTGGTTTATATCAATGATTTTGTCAAGCTGTTCTATGCCCTTTATCTCTTTATGTGCGCCGGCATGAGTTCTTGCACGATTTAAAACGTGAGCAAGTTTTTTGTAAAGTATTTCATTTACCAATGACGACTTACCCGAACCCGAAACACCTGTGACACAAGTCATAACACCTGTCGGTATTTTTACATTGATGTTTTTAAGATTATTTTCTTTTGCACCACGCACTTCAATCCAACCCGTCGGTTTTCTGCGTTCCTTAGGTACTTCAATTTTAAGTTCACCGCTAAGATATTTACCCGTTATTGAACGAGGTGATTTAATCAAATCTTCAACGGTACCCTCTCCTACGAGTTCACCGCCGTTTACACCTGCTCCCGGACCGATGTCAACAATATAATCTGCGGCATACATTGTATCGGTGTCGTGTTCAACAACGATTACCGTATTACCCAAATCACGAAGATGTTTAAGTGTTTCGATAAGTCTGTCATTGTCACGTTGATGAAGTCCGATACTCGGCTCGTCAAGAATATACAACACTCCCATAAGTCCCGAGCCTATTTGAGTTGCAAGACGTATTCTCTGTGCCTCACCGCCCGACAAAGTCCCTGCCGAACGTGACAATGAAAGATAATCAAGACCTACGTCAAGCAAGAATTTAAGTCTTGCCTTGATTTCTTTCAAAATCTGTTCGCCAATCATTTTTTCACGGTCGGTAAGCTCCAATGAATTTACAAAATCCATTTCTTTTTGGATAGACATAGT
>NZ_JBKVWU010000108.1:0-7818 GCF_046972485.1 Hominilimicola sp. | reverse complement strand
AGTATTCATATATCAGTTCGAGCATGGTTAAGGAGCTTGCGGGATTTCATGGAGATTTGACAGGTCTTGTACCTTGTGAAATAATAGAAACAATCGAAGAAAAATATAAGTAGGGATGAAAGGATTGAACGAAATGGATATGGATATGGATATCATGGAAATTGTCGATATGATGGAGGAGGCTATTGAAAAAGCATCGGCTGTACCTCTAACCGGAAAGGTTATGATTGACAAGGGTGAACTTTTAGACTACATTCAGGAAATTCGTCTTGTATACCCTGACGAGCTAAAGGAAGCAAAGTGGGTTAAGGAAGAAAGACAAAGAATTTTGTCAGAGGCTGAAAACAGAGCCGAGGCCATTCAAAAGAATGCCGAAGAAACTCAAATGCAGCTTATTGACGAACACGAAATTACAAAGGCTGCATATGAACAGGCTAATGAGCTTGTTAATGCCGCTCAGCAGAAGTCTATCGAAATTAAGACTGATACAGACCAATATGTTGATGACGTTCTTAACGACGTTGAACACAGATTGGACTTGCTACTTAGAAAAGTTCGTGAGGACAGAGGTTATTTCAATAATAACTGATTAAATAACGATTAAATATTTTTGAGCTGGATTAATTTTACTGTTCAGCTCTATTTCACTTTATAAAGATATTAACATTTTAATGCACAATAGAGAATTTAAGGGAGGATATGAATATGCTATCAGATATTGAAATTGCACAAAATGCAAAAATGAAGCATATCCGTGATGTTGCCGCATCAATCGGCATAGCAGAGGATGATTTGGAGTTTTACGGAAAGTATAAGGCTAAGATTGCCTCTGAACTTTGGGGAAAGGTTAAGGACAATGAAAACGGAAAGCTGATTCTTGTTACGGCAATAAATCCTACTCCGGCGGGTGAAGGTAAAACAACGACAACAATCGGACTTGGCGACGCACTTACCAATATGGGCAAAAAGTGCGTTTTGGCACTTCGTGAGCCGTCACTCGGACCTGTTATGGGAATTAAAGGCGGTGCTGCAGGCGGCGGTTACAGTCAGGTTGTACCGATGGAGGATATAAATCTTCATTTTACAGGTGATATGCACGCTATAACTGCGGCAAATAACTTGCTTTCGGCAATGATTGATAATCACATTCATCAAGGCAACGCGCTTGATATTGATGTTACAAACATTGTTTGGAAACGTGTTGTTGATATGAACGACAGAGCTTTACGTCACGTTGTTGTCGGTATGGGCGGTAAGGTGAACGGTATTCCGCGTGAGGACGGTTTTATGATTACCGTTGCATCGGAGATTATGGCGATACTTTGTCTTGCAAACGATTTGGAGGATTTGAAAAAACGTTTGGGTGAAATTATAATCGGTTATAACCGCAGCGGTGAGCCTGTTAAGGCTTCGGATTTAAAGGCACAGGGTGCAATGGCGGCACTTTTGAAGGACGCTATAAAGCCTAACCTTGTTCAGACGCTTGAATACACACCTTGCTTTATTCACGGCGGTCCGTTCGCAAACATTGCACACGGCTGTAACAGTGTACAAGCTACAAAGCTTGCAATGAAGCTTTCTGATTATACAATAACAGAGGCAGGTTTCGGTGCGGATTTGGGTGCCGAAAAGTTTATGGATATTAAGTGCCGTATGGCAGGAATTAGCCCTGACGCAGTTGTGATAGTTGCGACTGTTCGTGCACTTAAATATAACGGCGGTGTTAAAAAGAACGATCTTAAAGAAGAAAATGTTGACGCTTTGAAAAAAGGTATCGTAAACCTTGAAAAACATATTGAAAATATGAAGTCATTCGGTGTACCGGTTGTTGTGGCGGTAAACCGTTTTGATACGGACAGTGAAGAAGAACTTAATACTGTCATTGAAAGATGTCACGAATTGGGTGCAGAATGTGCACTTAGCGAAGTCTTTGCAAAAGGCAGTGAGGGCGGATTGGACCTTGCCGAAAAGGTTATTTCGGCGGTCGAAAACCAAAAAGCTGACTTTAAACCGGCATACGATACCGATATGTCAATTAAAGATAAGATTAATGAAATCGTGACAAAAATTTACGGCGGTAAGGGTGTTAATTACACACCGAAAGCACAAAAGCAGATTGCAAGACTTGAAGAACTCGGTCTTGATAAAAAGCCTGTATGTATGGCAAAGACACAGTATTCATTGTCTGACAACGCAAAACTTTTGGGAAGACCTGAAAATTTTGAAATTATGGTAAGCAACGTAAGAGTTTCAAACGGTGCGGGATTTATCGTTGTTGAAACGGGTAATATAATGGTTATGCCGGGACTTCCGAAAGTGCCGGCGGCTGATAATATAGACGTTGATGCAGACGGAAAGATAACAGGGTTATTTTAATTATGGAATTTGAATCAAACAGTTATGAAGAAACACAAAAATTTGCCGAGAAGTTTTCCAAAACTTTAAAGGCAGGTGACGTACTTTGTATGTACGGTGATTTGGGCGTCGGCAAAACAGCATTCGTGCAGGGACTTGCAAAGGGACTCGGAATTGACGAGCCTATCACAAGTCCGACTTTTACGATTGTGAATGAATACAGCGGCAGACTTCCTTTGTATCATTTTGATGTGTACCGCATAGCAGACAGTGATGAAATGTATGAAATCGGTTATGAAGAATATGTTTACGGTGACGGCGTAAGCGTTATCGAATGGCCACAGCTTATTGACGACATACTTCCCGAAAAAAGATATGACGTTACTATATCAAAGGATTACAGCCGTCACGATAATTACAGAAAAATCGAAATTCAAAAAACGGAGGCAGAAAAATGAGAGTTCTTGCAATAGATACCTCGTCCAATGTCGCTACTGTTGCGGTTATGGAAGATGAGCTTTTGCTTGGTGAGTATATTTTAAATCATAAAAAAACTCATTCGCAGAAGATTATGACAATGATAGAACAGATTTTGTCGGAGCTTGAATTGACCGTTCAGAATATTGACATATTTGCGGCGGCTATCGGACCGGGTTCGTTTACAGGACTTCGTATAGGTGTTGCAACTGTCAAAGCTCTTGCACACGCAACGGGCAAACCTGTGGTGAGCGTCGGAACACTTGAGGCACTTGCATATAACGTGCCGTATGCGGAGCATATAATTGTGCCGATAATGGACGCAAGACGTGACAATGTGTTTACGGCAAGCTATATTTGGGACGAGGGCTTTAAGGAAATCGGAGAGCCTGAGGCAATCAGCATTGATGAATGTCTTGAAAGTTGCGGTGAATTTCTTGATACTATATTTGTCGGTGACGGTGTTAAGGTGCATAGGGAATATATTAAAGAAAAACTTGGTGACAAGGCGATATTTCCGCCTGCAAATGCATTAAATTCAAGAGCGTCATCGGTTGCGGCACTTGCACTTGATAAGGCAAAACGCGGTGAAACGCAATCGTATCTTGAAATGAAACCGTATTATATAAGAAAATCTCAAGCCGAAAGAGAGCTTGAAGAAAAAGAAAACAAAGAAAAAGGAGAAAGCAAATGATAGCAATAGGCAGTGACCACGGCGGTTTTGAATTAAAAGGACATATAATCGAACATTTAAAGGAAAAGGGTATCGAAGTTAAAGACTTCGGAACATACAGTGAGGCAAGCGTTGATTATCCAGACTGTGCAAAGCCTGTATGCAAGGCTGTTCTTGACGGTGAATGTGAATGCGGTATACTTATCTGCGGTACAGGTATAGGAATATCAATGGCGGCAAATAAGTTTAAGGGTATAAGAGCGGCACTTTGCGGTGATGTGTTCAGTGCGAAAATGTCAAAGGAACATAATAACGCAAATGTTATTTGTATGGGCGGTCGTGTTTTGGGCAGAGAGCTTGCAAATATGATTGTTGACACTTATCTTGAAGCGGAATTTCAAGGCGGCAGACATGCCGACAGAATTAAAAAAATTCACGAAATAGAAACTATGTAATAAAAGACAGATTGTCTGCAAAGCCGTTACGGTTTTGCAGACCGTTCATAAAAGAAAAAACATTCAGTCAAATGCTGTAATTGGGGAAGCGTAATGACTGAATGTTTTTTTGTTGATAAATAATTACCAACTGAAATGAGTATAACATAAATCGACATTTTAGTCAACCGTTATTTTAATAAATTAAACTGTTTCTTGATTATAATTTAAACTATTAGTTGATAAAATACAATTAGTATTTTATCTGGAGTGGTAATATGAATAAGAAATTGTTTGAGGATATAGGAAAGAGAGTTAAAAAGAGAAGAATTGAGCTTGGGTATACGCAGGAGTATTTGGCTGAAAAAATGGACGTCAGTATACAGATGATTTCGGGAACGGAATCCGGCAAGAAAGCTTTGAAACTTGAAAACTTTATAAAATTTTGTGAAATTCTCGAAACTACTCCCGACTATTTGATAAAAGGACGTGATCCTACATCAATATTGATTGAAGAAATGGAACAGTTGACAGATACACAGATTGAAAGAATAAATGCGGTGATAAAGCAGTGTATCGAGATGTGCAAAGAACAAAATGAGCAATAGGAGATATTTGCAATCAGAATATTAAATTCAATTTACATTATATACAAAACTATTGACATATATCGAGTATAAGATTTATAATTTTTACAGAGAATAAGGGGTAAAAAGGGGAAAATTATGGAGTTTATACTGCCTGACAGCGTTATGAATATTTTAAGTCGCCTGGAAACAGACGGCTTTTCTGCGTTTGTGGCAGGCGGTGCGGTGCGTGATACGATTATGGGCAAAACTCCGCATGATTACGACATTGCAACGAATGCAAGACCTGAAGAGGTGAAAAAACTTTTCCGCCGTACGATTGATACGGGTATAAAGCACGGTACGGTTACGGTTGTTCACAACAAGACAGGTTATGAAGTTACCACGTTTAGAACCGACGGTGAATACAGTGACGGCAGACATCCGCAGAGTGTAAGTTTTGTCGATGATGCAAGGGAAGATTGTGCAAGACGCGATTTTACCATAAATGCGATGATGTATTTGCCGAAAACGGGTATAATTGATTATTTCGGCGGTCAGCGTGATATTGAAAATAAGATAATCAGATGTGTCGGTAATCCCGAAAAACGATTTAAAGAGGACGCACTGAGAATGTTAAGAGCGATACGTTTCAGTGCGGTGCTTTCGTTCAGAATTGAGGACGAAACATGGAAAGCAATAAAAAAATGTGCGGTGCTTATAAAAAAAGTCAGTCATGAAAGAATTTTGGAGGAAGTGAATAAAATACTTCTTTCAGAAAATCCCGACTATATCCGAAAATTGCACGAGTGCGGACTGCTGCAATATATGATGCCGGAACTTGAAAGATGTTTCGGTGAACCGCAGAGAAACAAGTATCATATTTATGATGTCGGTGAACATATTATGCACACCGTTAAATGTACACCGAATGATTTGGTATTGAGATGGGCGGCGCTTATGCACGATATTGGCAAGCCGTGTTGTTCGAGTACGGACCAAAACGGTATAATTCATTTTTACGGACATCACAGAGAAAGCTGTAAAATTGCTGTTGACCTTATGCACAGATTGCGTATGGATAACGACACAATTCGTGAAGTTTCGATACTTGTTGAAAATCATGATGTAAGAGTTGAGCCGTCGTTGCCTGCTGTTAAGCGAATGATGGCAAGAACGGGTGAGGTGCTTTTTGAAAAACTTTTGATACTGCAAACGGCGGACAATATGGCGAAAAATCTTGAGCATTTCCCTGAAAAGAAAAACAGAATAGAAGCGTCAATGCAGATTTATAAGCAGATTTTGGCTGAAAGGCAGCCGTATCTTGTTTCGCATCTTGCGGTAAACGGCAAGGACCTTATACGTCTTGGCTATCGCCCGGGCAGAGAAATCGGCGATGTGCTGAAAAAGTTGATAGACGAGGTTATCATAGATGCGAAGCTTAACAACAGAGATTATCTTTTGAAAGAAGCAAGAATATTAAAGAAAAGCAATTCAAAAAACGGCTCACAAAGGTGAGCCGTTTTCTGTATTTTCTTGTAAAAGTTCGGTATAGTATTTTTCAAGTTCGGGATATTCCAAAAGTTCTTTGCGTCCTTCTGTTGTTATACCGTAGACTCCTTTTTTGACGTTATAAAACCAACCGTAAACATTCATTCTTAAAATATTATACGCGCGGTCAATACCGCTGATTTCCTTTATGCGTTTCGGCGACAAATCGCCGTACATATCAAGGATACACGCGATATGTATACATTGTTCGGTGTAAGCGGTTATGATTTTGGTGTTCGTCACACCGCCTGTGTTTGTGTCAATCGTTCTGCCGTTGATTTCTGTGAGAATTTCACGTCTTTTTCGGTAGTCGCGTGTTGTCGGTTTAAATTCGGTCGGTTCAAATACGATTTCCGCAAATGAATGACTGCCGCGAACTGAAACGAATATAAGTCCGAGTTCAAGTTTTTTTATCACCGCAAATGTGTTGCGAAATTTTTTCAGTGAATATTTTTTCGGCTTAGGTACGGCGATATATACGTCTGCACCTGTTTTGAGCCTTTTCAGACCTTGTGCTAAAAGTGTTACGGATAAATTTTTCTTTAACTCTATAATAATAAATTCGTCATTTTTCGTTGCGGTAACGTCACAGTCACGCACCTCTGCATTGACTTTGTATCCGCGTTTTACGAATAAATCACGCACAGGAGGAAAAAGTTCTTTTTCCGTCATATTTCTTTAAGTTCTCCCGGTTTGATTTCGTAATGTTGACCGTCAACTTCAATCCATACAGATATTGCGTTAGGATTGTAAACTCTGTCTCCCTTAGCGGTGTATTTAAGATTTTTTGCGGCATTCATATAGTCAACGATTTCAATATTTGTAGCGTACCATATATCGTCACGTCCGCCGATAAATTTACAGAAACCTTCGATTAAATCCCAGCTGTTGTCGCGGTCAAATTCATAACTGTGTCCCCAAACGTACATCATATAAAGATATTGTGTTTTATGTAGGTCGGCAAAACGTTCTGCATTCTGCATAAGGTTGTGACCGTGGTGACAGGTAGATTTCCATTCAAGGAAGTTGTCGGGAAATGCAAAATCGTCCGTACTTCCGACAACACGACTGTATTCTATGCCGCAGGCAGGAAGAAGATTGATAATATCCTTGCTGTATGAGCCGTTAGGGTAGCTAAGACCTCTTACGGGATATCCGACTGCGTCCTCAAGTGCTTTTCTGTCCTCAATTACTTGCTGAACAACTTGGTCAAGCGGACAACGTTCAATAGTTGGGTGAGTGCTTGTATGGCACGATACTTCGTGACCTTTGTAAAGTTCCTTGACTTCCGAAAGCTGTATTCTGTCCTCATCAACAGGCATAATACCTGTGTTAAGGTGGAATGTACCCTTGATACCGTATTTGTTGAAAATCTCGATAAGCTTTCTGTCGAAAATCTTACCGTCATCGTAACTCATTGTAAGTACCTTGTGTTTTCCTTGCGGGAAACAAGTGTAAATTGTTTTGAAAGGTCTTTTGTTTTCCATTTTTTATATCTCCTTTTTGTGTTTTAATGTAATGACCGTTATTTCAGGTCGGTTAAACAATCTCGGCAAAAGCATAGGGTTGCCTATACCTCTGTTTACAATCATATCGGTGTGCGGTGCGTGGTAATGCCCGGCAAAGTATTTCGGAAAGAACATTGACGATTTACTGCCCCAGCTTGATTTAGGTGCAACGACACCTCTGCCTTTCGGTATTCTGAATTGCCCGCCGTGCATATGACCTGCAAGAATAAGGTTGAAACCGCGGTATTTTAATC
>NZ_JBKVWU010000107.1:0-7880 GCF_046972485.1 Hominilimicola sp. | reverse complement strand
ATATTTAAAAATACAGATACATTGGAGGCGGAATTGGACTTATATGATTTCGGCGAAAAGAAAATCAACAATCCTGTTTATAATTTGACGGTACAAAAAGGTAAGCAAGTATTTTATAAAACGTCAACAACAGAAAGTAAGGTAAGCATACCGCTAAACAGTATAACAAAATCAACAATGCTTAGTGTTATACTTGAAGTGAACGGTTACAAAAATACTTGGAGAATATTTGTTTTTGCCGAAAATAAGATTGAAAACAATGTTCGTATGATTAAATCGGAAGAAGAACTTGATGATATAATCAAAAACGGCGGAAAAGCTATTGTGACGAAAGAGTGTTTCAAAAATCCGATACATGGAAGTTTTATACCTGTATTTTGGTCGCCGGTACATTTCCCGTCACAAAAACCGTGCGGTGCAATAATTGATAATAAGCATAGAATATTTGATGATTTCCCGACAGAGAAATATCCCGATTATCAGTGGAAAAGACTGCTTGATAACTCGGTCGGTACAGATATATCGAAGTTTGCTGGTGAAGTAAAACCTATAATTGAAACAGTACCGAATTTTTTTGATAATACTGCGTCATCACCGCTGTTTGAAACAGAAATAGGCAAAGCAAAGCTATTGTTCTGCGGTTTTGATTTAGACGGAGATTATCCCGAATGTAAACAGCTTTTAAGCAGTATAACGCAATATGTAAATTCAGATAAATTTTAAAATAAGCCGAAAAGGTTAATTTTAGAGTCGGAGTTGGACTCCTTTAGGAGCCCGACTCCGACTTGTTTTTAAATTAGATTGTTACCTAAAAACTTGCTTATACCATTTAAGGCTGAAGATTAGGAATACCGTTTGGAGTATATATTTATTCTTATGCTGATACTACAGATAAGGCTGTAAGCGAGGCACAGCATGTGTTAAGGCTTATACAAGGATATAACCTTAGTTTTCCTATTTATTTGGATATGGAAGATAAGGTACAGGCTGTATTGTCTGATTCGGAAAGAGGGAATATAGCATCTGTATTTTGCAATATAATTCAAAATGAAGGATACAAAGTGGGGATATATGCCAATAAAAATTGGTGGACTAATTATTTGACTGACTCCGCATTTAATAATTCATTATGGTATAAGTGGGTAGCTCAATATAATTCAAGCTGTACATATTCGGGAAATTATACGATGTGGCAGTATACAAGTTCAGGATATGTAAACGGTATAAATACCAATGTTGATATGAATTATTGGTATGGTGAATATATCGACGTAAATCCGGTGACGGTGAATACAACTGTGGCGGACAGCATTACGGAATCTAATGCAACAGTTCGAGGTACGGTGGCTTATAGTGGGCAAAAGCCAAGTGAAGTTGGGATTTATTTTGGTACTTCGGAAAATGGTATGTCAAAAGTCGCAAATGATGTTATTAATCATAATAAAAATCCATTTGACATGTGGTATGATTTGAAAGATGAAGCAGGATTATATTTAGACAGTAACACAAAATACTATTGGCAATGTTATGCAATAGTAAATGGAAAAGAATATAAAGGGGAAATCAAATCATTTACAACATTAAATTCTTCAAAACCTATTAAATCAATAGTTTGTAATAGTACAGTTGTGAAAAGTACAAAAAAGGATGTGTCATATATGTTGGAAGTGGCTATTACGAATTTATCAGCCGAAGATATAAAAGGTATTGTAATAATTGTATATCGAGATAAAAATGGCAATATTATTAAGATTCATAATGGCGATATTGACATTGCATGTAATAGCAAATTAACCCATTCTGATTCGATAAATGGATATACAACGATATCAAGGGCTGATGTATATGTTTTTGAAAGTCTAAACAACTTAGTTCCGATTAGTAATAATTTAGAATGTAATTTTAATTAATGTTTTTAAAAAAGATATACTTTAGTATTTATTAAGAATATTTTGTTTCATTTTGCATTAATATGTAAATGGGTAATTGTAAATTTATTTTTAGTATGATATACTGAATATAAAATAATCTTGGGAGTGATGTTAATTGAAAAGAAGAATAAGCATAATATTAATTGCGATGATAAGTTTGATAATCTCAAGTAATTTAAGCGTAATGGCATATGAATTGCCGCACGCATTTTGGGGCTTGGACGCTGGTTATTCAAATGCAACAAGCAGCAAAAATTATGATGAAACAATAAATTACGGAGTACAAATTATCAATTTAATATCATCAGAGCCAAAGAATGAGCAGACAATAAATATTTTAGGCTCAAGAACATATGACGTTGCATTTGCGTATTTTATGAACGGTGATTATACAAATGCGGCGAAGTATTTTGAAATGTATATTCCATACGGTAAGCAATTAGGGTGGACTGACGGCGTAATTATTGCAGAAAATTGCGTTAAGCAATTTACAAATACATTTGACGTATATCAAGCTACGGAACAATCGCAAAAGGTGTATGGTGCGAAAAATGAGCCGAACGGTGTTTTATACGGACAAGTGGCGGATAAGGCAAAAAGTAATGAATCAATGACATTGCTGTATTTGGAATACGGTGATGAAAGTACATTCGGTTGGACACGGGCGATGCTTGATAAAGCAGAAACACAAAACAAAGCGGTAGAAATTGCTCTAAACTTTCCACAGGAAGGCACAACGGTAAGAAATATAAACAGTTCGGATTCTTTTTTATCGAATTTACGCTCTATGTTGTCAAGTTACAAAAACGTGCCGATTTATTTGAGAATAGGTGCTGAATTTAATGTTTGGGGTGATAAATGTACACCCGATGAATTTATATCTGCATTCAAAGCAGTTGCAAACAGTGTGAGCGGATTGTCTAACGTTGCTACTGTTTGGAGTATGGCGCACACATCTTCATGGAAAACAAACGATTGGCCTTATACGGCTGATGACTTCTATCCCGGTGACGAATATGTTGATTGGGTAGGCGTGAATTGTTATGCAAGTAAGTATTTCCAAGGCAGAGTATGGCAGGGAGAAAGCAGGTATAATGAAGTTTGCTTTAAAACAGGATACAGTTCCGATCCTGTTGTGATGATAAAGGATGCTGTTGAAAAATACGGCGGTCGAAAACCTATAATGATTTCTGAATGTGGAAGTGCATACAGAACTAACGGTGATATAAATGAAACCGACAGTGAATGGGCGGCAAAATATTTAAAACAAATATATACATTCATTCCTATGGTATATCCTCAAGTAAAGCTTATAGCGTATTTTAACGCTAAAATGAATTATGAGGTGAATTACTATAATCTCGACGGAGACAGCGAACTTCAAAACGCATATAATGATGTAACAGAGTCACCGTGGTTTATACAAAATAATAATACAAACAGCGCCGGACAATTCTTTAAAAAGGCGGGCAGTACAATAACGATGAACGGAGATACAACACTGTACGCATATCCGCACATATACGGATCGGATTGGGTAAATGTTGAATATTATCTTGACGGTGAACTCGTTAAATCAACAAACGAAATAGCTTATACCGTACAACTAAGCGACATAAAGGGGACACATGATTTAAGAGTGGTTGCAAACGGAAATAATGGGGTTTCTATGACTCGTGAATATCAGCTTGTCAGCTATGCACCGGCAGAAAAAGCAGAGGATTTTTCTGATACATCTTATCTTAATAACGGTCAGAAAAATGCAGTAAATTACACTATAAGCAATGATATTATGACAGGCTATGAAAATAATACATTCAGACCTGACGTAACCATAACCAGAGCAGAATTTGCTGCGGTTATATGCAGAATGATGGGGTATAATGTTGGTGAGAATAGCACATTTACAGATACAAAATATCATTGGAGTAGTAAATATGTAAATGCGTGCGTAAAAGCAGATATAATACATGGTATCGGTGATAATAAATTTGCACCGGATAATCATATTACCGTGGAACAGGCGGTTAAAATATTGACAAGTGCATACGGATATGCAAACAGTAAAACTCAATATCCCGACGGTTTTATGTCCGCCGCTCAAAAGTATAATTTGTTTGATAATGTAACATCAAGCAGATTAGGCACAGATGTTAAACGCATTGATGTCGCGGTTATGCTTTATAATGCGGCTAAAAATTAATAATACTACCTAAAAAAACTCATTACGATAAAATACATTGTAATGAGTTTTTTTGTTTTCAAAATGTGATTATACATTTTGAAAATGATTCATGTAGTGAATGTTGACAGAATAAGTCAAATGTGGTATTATAATTTTGTAATATATACCAAAATTTTTATTGGATTTATAAATGGAAGTATAAAATAAAGAACGAGAGGTGCTGGAAAAATGGAAAAAATAGCTGATGTGATAAAATATGAAGGTGATAATGCAACCTTTATATGGAAACATCCGAATGAGGATTTTAATTCATTGACACAATTAATTGTACACGAATCACAGGAAGCGATTTTTATGATGAACGGTCAGGCGTTGGATTTGTTCGGACCGGGAAGATATACACTGGAAACTCAAAATATCCCTAAGATTGGACGATTTTTAAAAAGAGCAACAGGTGATGAAACACCATTTCATTGTGAAGTCTATTTTATAAATAAAACTGAACAAATGGCAATAAAATGGGGTACGGACAGCAAGGTTGAATTTATGGAGCCGACATATCAATTTCCTATAAAAATAGGTGCATGTGGTGAAATGAATTTGAGAGCAGAGGACTCAAGAAAGCTTTTGCTAAAGGTAGTCGGCACAGAAAATTATTTAACACAAAGCAAGCTTACACAATTATTTCGAGCATTTCTGATGACAAAAATAAAAACTTACTTGGCAAGAAGCATACGTGAAAGCAAAATAAGCATTTTTGAAATAGATGAGCATTTGCAAGAATTATCGGAAAACTTGCATAAAATGCTTATTGAGGATTTTGCTGATTACGGTGTGGCATTGGAGCGTTTTTTTGTTACAACGATAGTAAAACCTGATGGTGATTCTGCATATGAAAAATTTAAGAGCCTGCATTTCAGACAATATGCGGATATTGCGGAAGCAAAGCTTAGACAACAAGTTGGCATTATAGACAAGCAGACGGAAGCACAAAAGATGGTTATAGAATCGCAGGCTTTAGCGCAAAAGAGAACACAGGAAGGATATACATATCAGCAGGAACGTGGGTTTGATGTTGCTGAAAAGGTTGCAGAAAATGAAGCGGTTGGTGAGTTCACCAATATGGGCGTTGGTTTTGGAACAATGGCAGGTGTTGGCGGTGCTGTTGGTGGTATGGTAGGCGGAATGATGAATGATGCTATGGGCTCTGCAATGAACCTAAGCATTCCTACTCCTGCTTCACAACCTGCACAAACGTTCTGTGATAACTGCGGTGCAAAGCTCAATCAAGGCTCTGCGTTCTGTGAAGAATGCGGAACTCCTGTGGTAAAGTCCAATAAAACTTGCATAAATTGCGGGTATGAGTTTGAAAGACCAGGAAAGTTCTGCCCTAAATGCGGAACAAAACGGGAGGGTTAAGATATGAAAAAGACTTTTAATTATTATAGTATTTGTTGGCTGATTTCATTAGCAGTGTTTAATGTAATCGCTTTTGTAACACCAAATGAAATTGCAGGTATAAGCAAGTTTACGGGTGCGTTCTGGGTTGGGTACATATTTATAACTCTTGCTTTCATAGGACAACTTGGATGTGCTTATAACGCTTTTAAGGCTGAGAACTTAAAGAAACTGTTTTATAATATTCCGTTGATTTCTGTAAGCTATACAGGCCTTGTTGTAATGCTGTTTGTAGGCATTATTTGTACGGCAGTTCCTTTCATTCCCTATTGGGTAGGTATCATCGCTTGTCTGTTAGTTCTGGCGTTTTCTGCTATCAGCGTTATAAAGGCGACTGTTGCGGCAGATGTAGTAAGTGAAGTTGATGAAAAAATCAAAGAACAGACACAGTTCATTAAATTGCTTACAGCGGATGCAGAACATTTGATGTCAAGTAGTAAAACTGCTGAACTCAAAGCAGAGGCCAAAAAGGTGTATGAGGCAATTAGATACTCTGACCCAATGTCAAATGAAGCATTGGCTGACATTGAAGGACAGATACAGAGCGAATTTGCATTCTTCACACAGGCAATTAGGTCAGAAGATTTAGAATTAGCAAAATCTGTGGCTGATGGATTACTTAACCTGATTGATGCTAGAAATAAAAAATGTAAGGTTTTGAAATAAGGGGGATATATAAATATGGCAGCATTAGTATGTGATATTTGCGGTGGAAAACTTGTTATGGGTAGCGGCGGCATTGCTGTATGTGACAGTTGCGGAATGGAACATAGCCCAGACAGAATGAAAGAAAAAGTTCAGGAAATCAAGGGAACTGTGCAGGTTGACAATTCGCATATGATTGATAGTTGGATGAAAATGGGCAAGTCTGCTTCAGAAGCGGGTAATCATAAAGAAGCATACGATTATTTTACCAAAGTGGTAGAATTGGACCCTCAGAATTGGCGTGCCATCTTTGAAAAAGGAAAAGCTGGTGCCTGGCAATCAACACTTGCAAATCTTAGGACAGCTGAAATATATCAAGGTATTACTATGGCATTAGAAATTGTTAATTCCTTAGATATGCCATGCGATGAAGTAATAGGAATAAAAAACGAATTTGCAGTTGCACTATTTAATATAAATAATGCTATTACTGATTTAATGGAACAAAACCTTTTTGAACTTGATGACAAATATTTTGATTCGCATTGGGACCAGATGTGGAATACTCGCCAAAGACATATAACCAATGTATCTCAATTAGAAGACGCATTAACTTTAATCGTAGATTTAGAAGATGATTTATCTAAAAGTAATGTTATTGAATTTAAAAAGAGGATGTGTAATGATTTAAGAGATGCGTGTGCTTCTATACAGTACTGGACTGATTATTCGCAAACTGCTTTAAATTATTTAGGGTTTGCTCCAAAAGATAAAAAAGAATACCTTGATAAGTATTGGAAGTTAATTGATGAAATTAGGATGGTAGAACCCACATTTGCAACGGATAAGTGGTGCTATCCAGACCCATTTGGACCTGGGCTCCATAATTCAGACGAAATATATAATTATTGGAGAAAAATTGAAGCAGAAAGAAAAGCTCAACGTGAAAAAGCAGAGGCTAAAAAACGATATGACGAATATTGGAAAGAACATGCAGATGAGAAAAAGCAACTCGATGGGCGTATATCTTTAATAGATGACGACATAAAACAATTGAAGTCCAGCTTATCGCAATATGAAAGCCGTATCAATGAAATTGAAAAAGAAAAGAAATCTCAGGTACCGGCAGAAGATGAATTGAAGATTGCAAATGACGGACTTGTCGAATTGCAAAACCAAAAGAAAGCATTAGGTTTGTTCCAAGGCAAACAGAAAAAAGCCTTGCAGGAGCAAATCGACAAATTAACTGCTGATATAAATAATATTCAGAATACAGTCAAACTCCAAAGAGATGAGTTGCATAAAGATGTTGATTCAAGAATTGACAGCATTAAAACTGAAATGAAACCATATACCGGCAAAATCGCTGACCTCGAAAATGAAAAAAGCAATATTGTCAATGAACTGAAAAAGCCAAGATAAAATGCTAAATACACCCATATGGAGAAGTCTCCGTATGGGTGTATTTTAAAGTTAATAATAAATAACAAAGTGAAATTTATCATTCTCATTCCCTAAAAATATAAGAGTCGGGGGTGCGGACATATTCTTGGACTCCTAAAGGAGTAAAATAAATGTATACAAAAGAACAGATAGAAATTACATTAAAAGAATATGAACGCTTAGGTTCTGTCCAAGCGGTCATAAATTTATTGGAATAT
>NZ_JBKVWU010000106.1:0-7915 GCF_046972485.1 Hominilimicola sp. | reverse complement strand
GAATTTAATAATATGAACGAAATAATCGAAAAGACAAGAGAACTTGGAGAACTTATCCAAAATTCAGAAGAAATGAAAAATGCAAAGAATGCCGAGATTTTACAAGAAAATGATGACGAGGCACAGGCACTTTTAAAGGAATTCAACTTGCAGAGAATGAACCTTGCACGCGATATGCAAAACAACAAGATTTCGCGTGAAGAAGCTATACAGAAGAATAACGAAGCATTTGAAGAAATGCTTGAAAAATCGGAATCAATAAAGAAGTACATTGATGCAAAGAAAGAATTTGACGCAATGGTTAATCAAGTTAATCAAATGCTGAATTTCTACATCACAGGACAAGATCCAAACTGTACGCATGATTGCAGCACTTGCGGCGGCTGTCACTAATTTATACACAAATCTAAAGACAAGGAGATAAAGCGGAATGGCAAAAGAGCAGATGACGCCGATGATGACTCAATATCTGAAAACAAAGGAGGAATACGAGGACTGTATATTATTTTACAGACTGGGTGATTTCTATGAAATGTTTTTTGATGATGCCATAAAAGCTTCAAAGGAGCTTGAAATAACGCTTACAGGTAAAGACTGCGGACTTTCGGAACGCGCACCAATGTGTGGCGTTCCTTTTCACAGTGCGTCGGTTTATATTGCAAAGCTGATTGAAAAGGGATATAAGGTTGCTATATGCGAACAGGTTGAGGACCCTAAAACCGCTAAAGGTATTGTAAAACGTGAGGTTATTCGTGTAGTGACGCCGGGTACGGTTGTTGATGAGGAGTTGCTTGACGAAAAGAATAATAATTATCTTGCGGTTATATACAGTCAGCGTGACAAATACGGATTTGCGGTTTCGGATATTTCAACGGGTGAGATTTATACAACCGAAATTAGCGGAGCGGACGAGGCACTAAACGAAATAGCGAGATATGAGCCGAAAGAAATACTCTTAAATTCGGATGCGGCGGAAAAATTATCTGCACAGGTTGAGTTGAGATTTCATATAACTCCCGACGAATGTACGGACGATTTCTTTGAAAATTCGGAATTTGAAAAGAATATCCTGCAGCAGTTCGGTAAAAATTCCTTGTCGGAAATCGCACTTGACACAAAACCTTATGCGGTTCGTGCGGTCGGTGCTATGATTGCGTATTTGGAACATACGCAAAAAACAAGTCTTACATATTTAAACACGATTAATACATACGAAGTTAATCAGTATATGGATATTGACGTGAATACAAGACGTAACCTTGAAATAACCGAAACAATGCGTGACAAGGTTAAAAGAGGTTCGCTTTTGTGGGTGCTTGACAATACAGAAACTTCAATGGGTGCAAGACTTTTAAAACAGTGGATTGAAAAGCCGCTTATCAATCCTATTGAGATAAACAAGAGATTGTATTCGGTAAAGGAGCTTACGGAGAATATAATGCTCCGCGACGATCTTTCGGCAGTGCTTTCCGGAACGTATGATATATCAAGAATAATCAGCCGTATTTCGCTTGGCACTGTTACACCAAAAGATTTAATTGCACTTAAAATGACGCTTTTACAGTTACCTGAACTTGAGTACACTTTAAGCAATGTCAAGTCACCGATGCTTGGCGATATGCGTAAAAATTTTGATTTGCTTGAAGATGTGTGCGATTTGCTTGAAAGAGCGATAAATGACGAACCGCCGGCACTTTTGCGTGACGGCAATGTTATAAAAGAGGGCTTTAATGAGGAAATCGACAATTTGCGTATTGCAATGCGTGACGGTAAAAAGTGGCTTGCGGCACTTGAAAACGAAGAACGTGAATCAACGGGCATAAGCAAGCTGAAAGTCGGCTATAACAAGGTTTTCGGTTACTATATAGAGATTACAAAATCGGCGATAAAAGACGTACCCGATTATTATATAAGAAAGCAAACGCTTGCAAACTGTGAAAGATACATTACTCCGAAACTAAAGGAAATCGAAAACACAATTCTCGGTGCATCGGAAAAAATCGTGACGCTTGAAAGCTATGTTTTTGAACAGGTCAGAACAAGCGTGAGTGAGGAAATCGAGCGCTTGAAAAATGCGGCACATATTATCGCAACGACTGACGTACTTTTGTCGCTGGCACAGACTGCATACAAAAACAACTTTACCATGCCCGAAATATCGGATAACGGCAAAATCGAAATTACGGACGGACGACACCCTGTTGTTGAGAAAATGTCAAAAAATTCGATGTTTGTACCGAATGACACTCTTTTGAATAACGATGACGACCGAATGATTATTATAACAGGTCCGAATATGGCAGGTAAGTCAACGTATATGCGACAGGTTGCACTTATAACTCTTATGGCACAAATCGGAAGTTTTGTTCCTGCAAAGTCGGCTAAAATCGGTATTGTGGACAAGATTTTTACAAGAGTCGGTGCGTCTGACGATATTTCGTCGGGACAGAGTACGTTTATGCTTGAAATGACGGAAGTAAGTCACATTTTGAAGAATGCAACGTCAAAATCGCTTATTATTCTTGATGAAATCGGACGCGGTACAAGCACATTTGACGGATTGTCGATAGCTTGGGCGGTTGTTGAGTACATACAAAATAAGCACAAAATCGGCGCAAAGACGCTTTTTGCAACGCACTATCATGAGCTTACCGAACTTGAGGAAGAACTTGACGGTGTTAAAAATTACAGAATTGCCGTAAAAAAACGTGGTGACGATATTACGTTTTTGCGTAAAATCGTCAGAGGCGGAGCGGACGACAGTTACGGTATTGAAGTTGCGGCACTTGCAGGTGTTCCGAAAGAGGTAATCAACGGTGCAAAGAAGATTTTGAAAAAGATTGAGAATGATGAAATCGTTGTAGAACATACGGCGAAGAAACACGAGGACACAACAAATCAAATCGGTTTCGGTGACGGTATAGCTAATGAAATTGCAGATGAACTTAAAAATATGGACGTCACAACGTACACACCGATTGAGGCGATGAACAAGCTTTACGAATTGGCAAACAGGGCGAAGGAAATATAAACATTTGTGGCTGTTAAGGTCACGAGTATTAACGGTTGAAAGGGTTTAAAATGGGAAAAATTCATGTACTGAGCAGTGAAGTTTCAAATAAAATAGCGGCGGGCGAAGTTGTTGAACGTCCGTCAAGCGTTATAAAGGAACTTGTTGAAAACAGCATAGATGCCGGTGCAACTCTGATAAGCGTGGAGATAAAAAAAGGCGGAAGCATATATATGCGCGTCAGCGACAACGGCAGCGGTATGTCGGAGGAGGATGCGAAAATATGCTTTTTACGTCATGCGACAAGTAAGGTGCAGACGAGCAGTGACCTTGACGCGATTTATACGCTTGGATTCAGAGGTGAGGCACTTTCAAGTATAGGTGCTGTTGCCGAAGTTGAACTTTTTACAAAGCGACACGAGGATGAAACAGGCGTATGTGTAACGTGCAAAGGCGGAGAAATACTTTCTTCTGACGAGGCAGGTATTCCCGACGGTACATCGATACTTGTCGAAAATCTGTTTTTCAACACACCTGCAAGACGTAAATTCTTGAAAAAAGACGCAACTGAGGCAGGATACATAACGGACATAATGACGAGATTTATATTCGCACATCCCGAAATATCCTTTAAACTTATAATAGACAACAAAGAAAAATTGTTTTCACCGGGCGATAATTCACTTGAAAATTCGGTTTATACAGTTTACGGCAGAGATTATGCAAAGGGTACAATTCCCGTAGAATACGAATCGGACGGTATTAAAATTACAGGTCTTATCGGCAAGGGAACGCTTGCACGGCCTAAGCGAAATTATCAGAGCTTTTTTGTAAACAGAAGATACATAACAAGCAGAACAATAATCGCCGCACTTGAAAATGCCTATAAAAATCAGATTATGATAGGCAAATTCCCTATGGCGATACTTAATATAGAAATCAATCCGTCACTTATTGACATTAACGTTCACCCGACAAAACTTGAAGTGAAGTTTTCGGATGAAAAGGCGGTTTATAATGCGGTGTATTACGGTGTGAAAAACGCACTTTACGAAATACCGAATGTACCGAAAATCGAACGTACTTCGGAAGAATTTAAACGTGATACGCCAAAGGGACAGTTAAATCTGAGCGACTTTGCGGTCGCACTTCCAAAGACAATGACAAAACGTCCCGAAACAACCGCATATAATCCACGAGAAAATCATTTTCTGAAAAACAGTGGGGACACTAAAAATGATTTGGTTAGTGACAGTAAAACGGATAAAGTCGGGGACACTAAAACACAAAATGATTTTGTATCACTAAAACCCAATTTTATAAAACCAAGACAATCCGAAATTCCTTATACAAGAACTGTATCGCTTGAAACTCCGAAAGCGGAAACAAACGGAATACTTCCTAAAAAGGACGCGGTTAAAGCGGAAGAAGCCACAGTTGAAGAAATAAAGAATGAGGAAAGACCTGTTACTGAAACAGTAGGGGTTGAAACCGTTAAGGAAGAAAAACCGACGGAGCAAAATGTTGAAACCGAAGTTCCGAAACGCGAAGAAACTGTTTTTGCAGATGAATATTTTGAAATAGTCGGTCAGGTTTTTGATTCGTACATCATAGCCGAAAAGGGCGACGAAATGATGATTATAGACCAGCACGCGGCACACGAACGTTTGAAATATGAAGAATTGAAGAAAGATATTGCGTCAAAACAAGTTGTGTCACAAATGCTTATCGAACCTGTTATAGTAAATCTTACCGGCAGTGAGATGACTGCGTATCGTGACAATAAACAGCTTTTTGACGATATAGGCTTTGAGTCGGAAGAATTCGGCAATGACGCGGTTATTGTACGAAGTGTTCCGGGTGAAGTTGAACTCGGTGAGGTTGAACCGCTTGTGCTTGAACTTGTCGCACAAGGCGAGGAACTGAGGAAAGAACTTATAACGGAAAAGAACGAAAGACTTTTATATACGATTGCGTGTAAATCGGCGGTTAAAGCGAATATGCGTATGAGTAAGATAGAAATGGAAACGCTTGTGAGAAATGTGTTAAGGCTTAAAAATATTAATACTTGCCCTCACGGCAGACCTATTATAGTAACAATGAGCAAAAAGGAACTTGAAAAGGAGTTTAAGAGAATTGTCTAAGATACCTCTTATTGTTGTTGTCGGACCGACCGCATCGGGAAAAACGGCACTTGCGATTGATATTGCAAATTATGTCGGCGGAGAAATCGTCAGTGCCGACAGTATGCAGATTTATAAATATATGGATATAGGCTCGGCAAAACCGACTGCGGAAGAAATGAGTCAAGCCGTTCATCATCTTATCGGTTTTCTTGAACCTGATGATGAGTTCAGTGTTGCGGATTATACAGAGCTTGCGCATAAGACTATCGCCGATATTACCAGCCACGGCAAAATTGCCGTAATGGCAGGCGGTACGGGACTTTATATAAATTCTGTTGTAAATGACGTTACATTCGGTGAGATTGACACTGATTACGAACTTCGTGAAAAACTGCAAAAGACGGCAGAGGAAAAAGGCAGTGAATATTTGCTTGAAATGCTGGCGGAATTTGATAAGGAGTCGGCTGAAAGACTGCATCCTAATAACGTCAGACGTATTATTCGTGCGATAGAGTTTTACAAAACGACAGGCAAACCGATTTCTAAACACCAAGAGGAAACAAAGCGAGTTGAAAGCCGATATAATCCGCTTATGATTTGTATTGATTGGGACAGGGACGTACTGTATGACAGAATAAACAGACGTGTCGATATTATGATGAAAAGCGGACTTTTGGAGGAAGTTAAAGGTCTTATGGATATGGGCTATACGCAGAAATTAAATTCAATGAAGGGTATAGGCTATAAAGAGGTTATGGACTATTATGACGGTAAAATGAGCCTTGAAGATGCCGTAGAACTCATAAAGCAAAGCTCACGCCGTTATGCCAAACGTCAGCTTACATGGTTCAGACGTGACGATAGTATACATTATGTAAGCAGTAAAAATCCTTTTGAAGAATCTAAAAAATTAATTGATGAATTTTTGAAATAGATAGGTAAAATAAGTAATTTAAAAGAGGTGCGATTGCACCTCTTTTTGTGTTTTATCTTCTGTATCTTGAATTTGAACCTTTTGTTTCGCGGTCAATTCTTTCTGTTCTTGACGCGTTTCTGTTTGGGGTGCGTGTACCTGTTTCGTTTTCAGATGATGAACGCTGTCTGTTTTTCTTTAACTGCTGAATACGTCTTTGTCTTTCACGTTTCTTCTTTTGATATCTTGCGTACATAATAAGAAGTATAAGAAGTATTGCCGGAATGAAGAAGAATGGACTTGTTATAACCTTTAACACAAGGTGGAATACGTGAAGAATATTATTTCTTTCAACATCATTTGTTGCGATAAGGTTAGCCGAACCGACTTCAATACCTTTATATGAATATGTCACTGTACCAAGTACGTCACCTTTTGTAATAGGTGCCTCTAATTTTTCGGGCATATCGATATTCGTTGTTATTTGCTCTGCGTTGCCTTCACCGCTCGGAATAAGTGCTGACACGTCGTTTTCAACAGTTACAGCAACACGCATATCCTGTTTTGCCTCATAAACCTTTGAATCGGAAACTATATCTCCGACTGCCGCAAGCGGTTGATGTGTGTAATTATCAAAACCAAAATTGAACAAATTCTTTGAATCGATATATGAATAAGCCTGTTCCTTTGTATCTACGTTTTTACAGTTCATAACGATTGCAAGAAATTCGGTATCGTTATATGAAGCGGCTGATACAAGACAGTATCCGGCTTGTGAGGTGTGACCTGTTTTAATACCTATTGCCGGTGGGTAATAGTAGTAAGTTGAACGTGATGTTCCGAGGAACAGGTTTGTATTTACAAGAATACGCTCTGATGCATACTTATTTGTTGCCGGAATTTTGTATATAGGCATTTTTACAATTTCACGGAATTGATCGTTTTTCATTGCGTACTTTGCAAGTATTGCAAGGTCGCGAGCCGTTGTATAGTGGTTATCGTCATGTGAACCGCAAGGATTTACGAAGTGAGTGCCTGTCATTCCTAATTCCTGTGCCTTTTGATTCATCAAACTGACAAATGCGTCCAGTGAGCCTGCAATGTGAATTGCAATAACATTTGCCGCATCATTGGCACTGTATACAAGCATACCTTTTACAAGTTGGTCTAAAGTAAGTTCCTCGCCGGTAAGTATACCCATATGAGAATCTTCAAGAGTTATTGATTTCAGTGCGTCATATGTGGCGGTTACCGTATCGTCCATATTACCCATTTCAAGTGCAAGTATAGCTGTCATAATCTTTGTTGTACTTGCAGGGTAAACTCTTTCATCAAGGTTTTTGCTGTATAAAACTCGTCCCGACGCCATATCCATAAGAAGTGCGGACTGTGCATACTGCACGTTCGGAGGCGTAAGTGACGGATCTTCCATAGTTACGCCGTTCGGAAGTGAATTTGCGTTTTGCGAAGTTGTATCTGTATCGCTTTGCGAAGTTGTATCAGATGTGCTTGATGTATCCGATGAAGTGTCTGACGGTGTTTCGGTTGCGGATGTCGTTTCCGTATCGCTTGATGTATCTGTGCTTTCGGTTGCCTTTGGTGTTGATTTTACATCATTGCCGTCGGAAGTTACTGTTCTGGTTGTTCCGTCAGGTGAAGTTACGGTTGAAGTTGTGTTATCAGCAGTCGGCTCCGGAGTCGGTGCCGCAAAAGAAAATGATAGCGGCATAACCGTTATAAATGCCGCAAGCAGTAAAGAAATTAACCTTTTCTTTTTCATTATAGTATAATTGCCTCCATAAATCTATATTCTAATTTTAATACATTATATCTCAATTTACTATTATATCGAAATTCTAATTATAT
>NZ_JBKVWU010000105.1:0-7922 GCF_046972485.1 Hominilimicola sp. | reverse complement strand
TAGCAGAAGTAACAGCAACAGGTGACTATCAGGATATAAAAGCCTCATATGATTACAGAAAACAAAAGAGTTCATTTGAAGATAAAATATATCTTGAGTATAACGGTGAATTGCAGATAAAGCAACTCAAAGTCTTTGAAATTACACTTGAACTTAATAAGGTATCAAGTGCAGTAAATAAAGCTGTTTACAGTAAATCATCGACAGACATAAACGACGCTAAAAAACTTGTTTTGGCATTTTATGATTTGCCGATACGAGAAGAACTTTTAGACAAGCTTAGCAGTATTAATCCATCGTCAGGAAGTAGTTCCGGCGGCGGCGGAGGCGGTGGCGGAGGAAGAAGCTCATCTCCAAGCAAATCAACCTCACCGGCAGATGTAAAAACTGATACCGGTACAGTTGCTATTCCGCCGCAAGATAAAAATGAAATTGAAAAGACAGAAGACGAGTTGGACACATATCTTCTTCGTTTTAAAGATATGAAAAATCATTGGGCAAGAGAAGATGTTGAATATATGGCAGAACTCGGAATTGTCAACGGTGATGAAAACGATAAATTCAGACCGGAAGACAGAGTGTCAAGAGCAGAATTTGCAACGATGATTAGCAAAGCTATGGGCTTGGATACAACCGAATATGAAAACAGTTTCTTTGATGTAGTAAGTGACGATTGGTATTCGGGATATGTTCAGACAGTAAGAAGTAACGATTATATGAGCGGATATGACGGCTTATTTAAACCGAATGCCGATATTACCCGCGAAGAAATTGCAAGAGTTATTGTTGCGGCATATAATAGCAAGACAAATACAAAATTAGAAAAAGGTAAATCATTGTACTTCAATGACCTTGATGATATAAGTTATTGGGCATATGATTATATTGTCGAGGCGGCGGATATGGGATTTATTTATGGAATGACTGACGAATTGTTTGCTCCAAAGCAACCTGCGACGAGGGCACAGGCGGCAGTAATGATTAAACGTGTCTATGATAAACTTCATCCTACTGCGGAATGATTTTTATGACACAATAAACTGCGAAAGGAGATAATAAAATATATGAAGAAATGGATAAGCATTTGCATATTCACTCTATGTTTAATATTTTCTGTAAACTGTGTATGGGCAGAGGGCAGCCTTAGTGAAAAACAGTCAGAGGCTATTTCGCTGATGAATGATTTGAAAATATACACAGACATTACAGAAGAAAATGCCTCAAATGCAATAACAAGAGCTGAATTTGCTAAAATAATTGTCAGAGTTATGGGTGGGGAGTCCTCCCTAACAAATGCTCCTCGCCGAATTTTCTCTGATGTGTTACCTGATAATGACGCGGCAGCAAGTATCGAATTGTTGTATGAACGCGGAATAATGATGGGTTACGGACAGGCTGAATTTAAGCCTGACGCAGTGCTTACACTTGGCGAGGCTGTTAAGGTAATGATTTCGATTACCGGTTACAGTGAATGGGCAGAGCAACAAGGCGGATACCCAAGCGGATATTATGCTACCGCTGTATCAAACGACATTCTAAAAGGTGTAAGCGGTGCTGTAAATGAAGAAGTCAACTACACCGATGCGGCAGTGATGATTCAAAACGTGTTGGAAGGTAAGAAATACCGTGTAATAACAGGTTATGAAAACAATTCGGTTGTTTCTTCGGATAACAACGAAGAATATATGGGTTATGCACTTAACATTTACCGCTATACCGGAATAGTCGGAGCATACGGGAATACATCACTATACAGTGCCGATGATGAATATGAAGAAAACAACGTAAAAATTGACAATGAAATTTTTGAAACAAACGGAATTGATTTTTCTCAATATTTAGGAATGAAAGTAACGGCTTACTATAAGGCTGACGATAGCGGATACTATATTATGCACGTAGTTGCCGATAAAAAATCCGAAATGATTGAAGTAAAATCGGAAGATATTGCAGAAAATGTGTCAAAAGAAAAATTTGAATATTATGATAACAACAAAATCAAGAAAGCAAAAATTTCTGATAATGCAACATTTATCTATAACGGAAAAAAACTTGATGTTGTATCAGACGCAGATCTTCAAGCCGATAACGGATATGTACGTTTAATCAGTAACAATGGCGGAAGTACATACGATACCGTTATAATCAAAGATTATGAAACATTTATTGTTGATAAAGCTATTGCGACAGACAGCCTTTTATATTTTAAATACGATAAAGGTTCACTTGATTTAAGCAACGGAAGTAATATAAATGCAAAATATTTTGCAGAGGGTAAAGAGGCTGATTTTTCAAGTATTTCAACAGGAAGTATTCTGTCGATTGCTATGAGTAAAAATACAATAGGCAACCTAAGTGCCGAGATTTTGATTTCAAATAATCAAGTAACAGGCAAGGCAACAAAACTTTATAATAAAGGTACTAAGCATTATGCCGTACTTGAAGACGGAACGGAATACGTTTTTACAAATGAATATATTTCAAGACTTGACGAAGGTCAAAGCAGTACATATGAGCCGACAGTCGGTAATGAAGGCGTATTTTACATTGATTATTTCAATCAACTTGCGGCATACGCGGTTTCGGGAACATCAAAGAATTATGCGTATGTAGTTAATTGTTATTATGAACCGGGTCCTGCGACAGGTGAAATAAGATTGTTTATGAAAGACGGAACATTTGAAACGTATACATTGGATAAGAAAATTACGTTCAATGATAAGAGAGTTGACAAAGCCGATGTTCCGGAAATGCTGAAAACAACAAGCCCGGACGGAAGTGTAAACCAACTTATTATCTGTAAAACCGATGATAACGGCTACATAAAGAATATAAAAACGGCAGTAAATAAAACTTCTGAAACATATTATGTTGCCAGTGATGAAGAATTTGTATTAAATGCTCATCCGAAGAACAGTGCAGGAGTGGAAAGCGGATTGCGTTTTTATAAAAATATGGCCGAAAACAAACCATACAATTTCGTAAACGGAAAGACAATTCAATTTATGGTTCCTACGGATAAGGATAATGAAAAGGCATATAAAATTGAAACAAAGTTGTCTTCAACAGATATGGCTTTGCCGGCACCGTTGTATCTGTATGACGCAGGCCCGGGCGGAGCATTGGGAGCAGTCGTAAGTAATACGGCAAGTGAAGGTAAATACAGTACACCTTGCATAATTGATGAAATATGTACGGCGGTCAACGAAGATGACGAAGTTGGTACATTAATTCAATTTGTAGGCGGACAAAGCGTGTTTGCCGGTGATCATATAATATATGACCAACCGACAACAAACTGGAAAGACCGTGTTGATTATTCAAACATAAAAGTAGAAGATTTAAAACACGGTGATATTATTGAATATACAACATCAAACGATAAAGTTGAAATGCTTAGAGTTATTGTCAGAGTGGACGATATAGGTCCGATAAGAATAGACGGCGATCACATTCAGCTAAACGGAAATATGATTGCTGATGTTATATCAGTTGCCGATAACGGAAGAACGGCTGTTGTAAAATATGTTGACCGTTACGGTGCAGAACAATATCAGTCAATGCTTGTTAATTCAACAACTTATCGTTATGACAGCAGTGACGGAGAAATATATAATTCTTCGGCATCAGATTTAAGAGAGGGCGACCGTGTGCTTATAAATTCATACTGGTGGTCACCAAAATTGGTAGTAATATTTAGATAAAAAAATAAAACAAGAAGGAGTGGAAAAATTATGAAGTATGTAAAAAGAATCATTGCAGCCACTGCAGCAGCTACTATGCTGCTCAGTGGTTGCGGAACTCAACCGGTGCAGGACACAGGTGATGAACAGGTAACATTAAAATGGATGTTTCTAGGCCCAGGTGAACAACAAGATTCACAGAAAGTTTGGGATAAGTTTAATGAAGAACTTGCAAAATATTTGCCGAATACAAAAGTAGAATTTGAATGTGTGACATCTTCTGACTATGCTGAAAAATGGAAACTTGCAAGTGCGTCAAATGAAGACCTTGATATAGTATGGCATGGCTGGATGATTCCGTACACAAGCGAAGTAAAAAAGGGTTCATATTTGGAATTGGATGATTTAATTGATGAATATGCTCCTGATTTAAAGAAAGAAATACCGGACAAAATTATGGATAAACAACGTGTAGACGGAAAACTTTACAGTATACCGTGTATGCAACAAATGGTATCATATGTGTCATCGCTTGATTTTCCGATTGACATATATGAAAAGTATAAAGACAAGATAAATATTGAAGAACTTGCCGATTTCTTCTCATCAAAGGAAACTATGGATAAAGAGGCATGGGATAAGATTGAAGAATACATAAAAATGATTAAGGACGGCGGAGATTTAAAAAAGGGTGTTTACGGATTCGCCGATCACGTTGAAAAAGGCTACGAATGGATTTCAAGTCCATATAAGATAAAAGCAAGCGGTGATGATTATACACTGATTAACCTATACAGAACTCCGGAATACAAGACATTTGTTCAAGTATATGCTGATTGGTTCAATAAGGGATATATCAGAAAAGATATTCTTACAGCCGACAATGTAGGTACTGAAGATTACGAAGTAAAGGGCGGTCCAAACTATATTGTCGGTCAGGGATATATGCCTACTCAATCTGAAATTGACAGTAAAAAAGCCGCAGGTTCAACTGCATATGTAAAAATTCCGTTTGAGAACAAGCATTACATTCCATATGCCGCATCTGCGTCGAATACTGCAATATCAATCAATTCAAAACACCCTGAACGTGCAATGCAGTTGATCGGTCTTATGAATACTGAAAAGGGTAAAGATTTGTACAATCTGCTTGTATTCGGTATTGAGGGCGAACATTATACAAAGGTAAACGACAAGGAAATTCAACCTATAGGTTATACATCACAACCGACTTCTGAAAGCCCATACGGACAATACAGATTTGCGATGGGTAACACATTTAACGGTTATGAAATCTATATGCAAGACAAGAATCCAATATACGATAACGAGTTTATTAAGAGTGTAAACGAAAAAGCAGAAGATTCAAAACTTAGAGGATTTACTTTAGATACAGACCCTATAAAGATGGAACTTGCACAGGTAACAGCTGTAATAGGCGAATATAAGAAATCTCTTAACTCCGGTGCGGCGGCTGATCCTATGGGATTGTACGAAGAATTCCAACAAAAACTTATTGCGGCAGGCGATGATAAAATCGTTGAGGAAATCCAACGTCAGATAGACGAATGGAGAGCAAATAAGGGGAATGAAACAACTCAAAGTGAAGGAGAATGAAACTGAAGGAGAATAGAAAATGTCACATAGATTTAGAAAAATAGCGACAGTCTTGCTTGCAGCTGCGGTCACTTTGCAGTCAACAACATTTGCCGCAATAACGAGAGAACCGGAATTTTCGGATCTTTCGGAACATTGGTCAAAATCTATTATGATGCGTCTTAACGGTTATGGTGTGATATGCGGATATGATGACGGAACAATACGACCTGATTCATATGTGAGTGTTACGGAATTTCTGACTATGATGGTGAAATCACTCGGCTTTGAAACAGAGCCGGGTGATGGATACTGGGCAACGCCTTATATACAGAAAGCTGTTGAATTAGGTTTAATAGAACCTGATGAATATTCAGATTATGATGCAACTTTGACAAGAAGTCAATCGGCAAAAATTATAGCCAACGCTTTATCTGACACTGCAGTCGCAGATGAAAATGCCGTAAAAGCAAAAATCTACGACTATGCGGAAATAGCTGAAGAATACAAGCCGTATGTTCTGATTGCATATGACAAGAAAATAGTAAACGGCAATCATGATAACTGTTTTGAACCAAATCGTAATATAACACGAGCTGAGGCAAGTGTTATTGCAGTGAGATTGATAGATAAAAACGGTGGAATAAAAGAGCCTGACAACGGAAACGGACCTAATAACAACAGCGGTGATGTAACATCATCGGCTAAGTTATACGTTGCGCCGAATGGCAGTGACAATAATGACGGTAGTGAAAGCTCACCGTTTGCAACGGTTCAGAAAGCAAAAGAAACAATCAAAAATATGAATGCGGCAAATTCATTGCCTGAAGGCGGTGTAACTGTATATCTTCGTGGCGGTACATACTATATAGACGAGGGTATGACATTTACAAAAGAAGATTCCGGTAAAGAGGGCAGCATGATAACATATACATCATATCCGGGAGAGGCTGTAACGATTTCTGGTCAAGTACCTTTGGAAAAGGGTTGGTTTACTGCGGCTGATGATACGGCTAAAAACGTTATGATTGATAAAAATGCCGCGTCAAAAGTCCTTATGGTTGACCTTAAGGAACACGGTATTACAGATTACGGTGAATTAAGTACAAGAGGCTATCACTATTTCAATAAAGGCCGATATGCACAGGCAGAACTTATTGTAAATGATGAAAACCAAACTCTTGCACGTTATCCGAACAGCGGTTCAATATCTGTTCCTACAGATAATGTAGATACAGATAATTTCGGATTCCGCTATACAGATGAAAGAGTTTCTAAGTGGAAAGACGCTAAGGACGCTTATATAGTCGGTACAATTTCAATCAACTATGAAAACAACACATATCCGATAGATAAAATTGATACGTCAAAGAAACTTTTGACTATAAAAGAGGGACGTATTAATACATACTATACAAACGGTTGGTTCTACGGTGAAAACTTGCTTGAAGAACTTGATACCGAGGGTGAATACTACATTGACCGTGACACAGGCAAACTTTACTATTACGCACCGTCAGATTTTACAAGCGGTAATTATGAAATCGGCTTGTCTATGCTGAAAACTCCGATTTTCAACTTTAACGGTGCTGAATATGTCAATGTAAGTAACATTACAATGAAAGGCGGACGTGGATATGCGGTACTTGGTACAAGTGCGGGATATTCAATACCGAGTTTCAAAGATTGGATGATTTCGAGAGGTGCCGATTTAAACGGTGCAAACTTCACGAAGGGTTCGGGTTCGTCGGTTTATATAGCTGACATAGATAAATATACCGACTCACAAGTATTCCCGGGACACGTTTGGGACGGTTTTGTCGATGACGGTAACGGTGTAAATCATATTGATGTGAAGAATTGTAATATCTTTAATTTCGGCTCGGGCGCTATTATTATAAACGGTACAGACGTTCATTTGGATAATAACCATATTAAAAATATCGGCGGTACTGCGTTGTATCTTCGCGGCGGTGATTTGGAGACATTAACGCCAAGCAATAACGAGATATTGAATAATAATATTCACCATGTAGGATATTTGCAGAAATCATATGTTCCTGCGATTGCAATGCACGGTGTCGGTATTCACGTTGCGTACAATGATTTGTATGACGCTCCGCACTGTATATTTAACTATCACGGTAATGACCATGTAATTGAATATAATAAAATTCACGATGCGGTTAAAGAATGTTTGGATATGGACGCTATTTATACCAGAAACGAATATGTACCGCAATGGCGAGGCAGTGTTATAAAGAACAACTATATTTACAATATCGGTATTTATCCGGTCGGTGAATATAAGAAACAGCTTAATGTTTCGGCAATAAGAACAGATAACTACGGTCACGCTTTGCAGATTTACAATAATGTATTTGCAAACATCGGTTCAGACGGTGCCAATAATGTTATCGGTGTAACGGCACAAGGTAACAGAAACACACTTAAAGGCAATATATTTGTTGATTGTAGTGCAACATTCCTTGGTTGGAACTCATATGCTCCGGGTGCAACGTGGGATATGACAAAGACAGAGGAAAAAGAAAGAGTTGAATTGGCTGAAAAATATGCGGCAAATCCGATATTTGCGGCAAAATATCCTGAACTTGCTACATTCAAAGATGAATATTATAAATC
>NZ_JBKVWU010000104.1:0-7998 GCF_046972485.1 Hominilimicola sp. | reverse complement strand
TTTGTATACCGTATTGTTCGATATTGCATCTTGCATTGAGGGCAATCCCAACAATGACAAAGCGAATTTAATCAAGCCGTGTATTGATTATATAAAATCTAACTATATGCACGATATTTCAATATCGGCTTTGGCTGAAATGATTAAAGTAACTCCTACTTATCTCGGAATTATTTTTAAGAAAGTTTACAATATAACACCGCAAAAATTTCTTACCAATATACGTATAGAAAATTCCAAACAACTTTTAGTCAGCAACAAAAATATGTCACTTTCTGATGTTGCAATCAATTCCGGATTTAACAGTGAAAGTTATTTTTGCAACACATTCAAGAAATATATAGGCATTACACCTACGGAATACAGAAGTATTAACACATTCGGAGAAATATAAGCTATGAAAAAGAATTACGAAAAAATTTTACCGTCATACATATGTGATATACAGGAAATAAACAATCTTTCAAAGGTTATGTTTATGAACAACTTTCCGCACCATCAATTCATTTTGTGTACAAGCGGAACAGGTAAAATATGCACCGAAAACAACATTGAACAAACCGTAAGCAAAGGCGATATTGTATTTATAAATTCTTCAATTCTGTTTTCGCTCAGACAGCAAGAAAATTTTTCTATAAAGCGTATTGCGTTTAACGGTAATTTCGTTACAAATTATCTCCAATACTTTGATTTTAACCAATCCGTTGTTTTTGTTCCGAAAAGCGACGAAGTTTTTAACACATTTAATATTGCGTATGACGGCTATATGCACGATAAAGACGATATACAAAATTCTGTTAATATGTACAATCTTATCGGTGTATGCGGTGAAAGTTATGTTTCATCAAAACCCACTCTTTTGACACCCGAAGATTTTATTGCCGAGAATGGTTTTGATTTTATAAAACAAAACATATCTTCAATAAATATAGACTTTACGCCATATCTGAAATTACACAAAATTTCAATAACGGAGCTTAACAATATTTTTATAAACCGTTACGGCAAAAATATTAATGAGCTGATTTACTTTTACCGTATGGAATTTGCAAAGTACGCGGTTTTCAAGGTAGGAAATACTCATTACGAAAGGTATTATAATCAATGCGGTTTTAAATCTCCCCAAGAATTTTACAGTGAATTTAAAAAGTATGCGAATATGACCGTAGAGGAATACTTTAACCTCGTTTGGGCAAAATAATAGGCTGTCGGCAAAAAACCGACAGCCTATTATTTTATTTATTTTCAATTTTATACAACATCGTTGCCGCTTCAGCACGTTTCATATTATTATTCGGAAGTATCGTGTTATCCTCATAACCGCTCACAATACCTGTCGAATACAACTTGCTCACGCCTTCTTCCGCCCACTGCGGTATATCGTTTTTATCCGCAAACGGAAGATTCGGCAAATCATCATTATTCGGAAGTATTCTTCCCAAAATCGTCATTGCCTCTGCACGCGTTATATTGTCATACGGTGCAAATGTGCTTGTTCCGTCATCATTGACGCGGCCTAAAATTATACCCTCTTTATACACAGCTTTTACAGCCGAAACTGCCCACTGCGGTATTATATCATTGTCCGTAAAATCAAGCTTTACATCATCATATTTTGAAAAATCAAGTTTTTTGTAATTTGCTATCATCGATGCAAATTCCGCTCTTGTCATATTGTTGTCAGGTTTAAAAATCATTTTTCCGTCTTCTTCAAAACCGCTGATAATCCCTGTTGCCGCCATATCGGCAATTATGTCCTTTGCCCAGTGATTTTCTGTATCGTAAAACGGATTAGGCGTACTCGGATAATCCGAAATATGCACCGGTATTTCTTTCGTTAAAGCCCCTGCCGTCACCTTTATTTTACCGTCTTTGTTGACCGTATCGGCAAGTGTGAAAATGCCGTCCTCTGTTATCGTACCTATATCACCCTCAACTTCCCATTTATACAATCTGTTCGTTGAAAGCAATTCGATTCCGTTTTTGTATGACGCCGCCGAAAGATTAAGCTGTAATTCTTCGTTTGCCTCTGTATAGATTTCGCTGATTTCTTTCCAGTCCGCTTGATTATATACCTTGATTTCTTCAGGTGTTTCATAAACGCCGTATGTCACGTCCGCCACGTCACCGTTATCGCCGTACATAACAACTTTAACATCACCTGTACCGTTAAGCGATACTGCTCCGTTTTCGTCTACCGTACTGTCCGTATCGGTTTCCGCACGATATTTTATATTATACGGTTCTTCCATTTTATAATTTGCGGTATCATATACGCTTTCTATATTAATATTCGCAGTCATTCCCGAAAGATAGTTATTATTAGTTCCGCCTGTAATATTGATTATCCACGGAATATTCGTTCTCTCGCGATTGTCCTTTAAGAAAATATAATTTGCAACACTTCTCAAATAACCGTCCGACGGTGAATTTACAACCATTGTATTGTCTTTTCCCGGAAACCACGCAGAAATGGTTGTCGAACCGCCGCCGTCAAGATTTAACGCGTCAACACACCCAAGCTCAACCATACGTTTCGCAAGTGTTTTAAGTTGAGCGCCATAGCTGTAACCCGACTGTCTGCCGTCAAGCGTATAGAAAATAATATTGCCGTCTGCTTTTATTCCGACAGCCGTTCTCGGTGCCGCACCGGCCTCAAAATCGGAATTTGCCACTCCGTTTGTTACAAGTCTGCCGCCGACACTGCTTATAGCATTTTCAGCTGTTTTCCAAGTACCGTCATCTCCGATCGCCTGATTTGCGACCGTTAAAGTCTGACCTGCATGAAGTCTGCTCAAAAAGTCATAATATTCACTTACACCGCTTGTATCCATAAGCAAAACAACCTTACCCTCAGGAATTTCTATCTCGCCGTTATATATGAACACATCATCAACAGTAAGCGACATTGTTTCGTCCACGTGCAGTCTGCCCTCGTTAGGTGTGCAAATAACAAAAATACATTCCGATTGAGTTTTTGTCGTTTTTCCGAATTTGTCCGTCAAAAGATAAACAGGATCAAATCCCGCCTGACACCACTTATTTATATACATAACGTCAATCGATTTTTCGCCGTCCGTCACTGTTGTCTGAATGTCAAGCCACTTTATAAAACCCGTTCCGTCACTTCTGAAACCGACCGCGTCCTGTCCGCCGTATTCCTTTGATATAATTTCGCCATCGGCTATTGTATAACCCATCGGAATACCTGTCTTGAATGAAAAATAATCGGCATTAATTCCGGCAAGCGGTCTTAAACCGTTCTCCTGCATATATTGCTCTGCCTGTTTAATATTTCTCGTTCCCCATATGCTCGCACCGTTCACAACAATCGGTACGGCGTCCTCATTAGGTGTATATTCAACATAATATTCATTTTGCTTACCGACGCTGTCCGAATTGAACTGTACATTATGAAAGTATGTAAATGCTCCCATATACGTACTCCAACCGCCGTTTTGCTCACCCAAAACATCTGCACTTGCAGTTATTCCCGTAAGCAACAAAAGCGTCATTGCAAAAAATAAAATTTTCTTCCTCACAAAACATTCCTCCATATAAAAAAACAATACATTTTATAGTATATCACAAAATCGGATTTATGTAAAACTTAAATAATGGAATATATGCAATTAAATATTATATAATTAAGGCTATCGACATCAAAAAATAAAGTAGACAAAACCATATCGGTTTTGTCTACAATCCAAATTTTGCTTAATTCTTATTCTATACCTACAACTTCATATCCTGCGTCAACAACGGCTTTTTTAAGCACATCGTCCGACACGTCTTTTGCAAGTGTTACAACAGCCTGACCGCCGTTATCAAGTGAAACTTCCGCACTTACTCCGTCTATTGCGTTTAGCACCTCTCCAACTCTGCCTGTACAGTGTGAACACATCATTCCGTTAATTTTAATTGTCTTTGTCATAGTTATATTCTCCTTTTCATTTTTTACAGTTTTAATATTATTGCATTTCGGTTTGAAAAATCTCAATCTCAACGCATTTGACACAACGAATACTGAACTGAAACTCATAGCAAGTGCTGCAATCATAGGATTTAATTTCAATCCTGCTATACCGTACAAAACGCCTGCCGCAATCGGTATTCCGAGTGCATTATAGAAAAATGCCCAGAACAGATTTTCTTTTATATTTTTGATTACCGAGTGGCTTAGCTCTATTGATGTAACAACGTCCTGCAAATTGCTTTTCATCAATACAATATCAGCCGATTCAATAGCTATATCCGTTCCCGCACCGATAGCAATACCAACGTCTGCACGAGTCAAAGCAGGTGCGTCATTAATTCCGTCACCGACCATTGCAACCTTATGACCGCTCTGCTGAAGTTTTCTTACTACTTCTTCCTTGTCTGACGGCAACACCTCCGCAACGGCACTGCTTAACGGCAGCTTGTTTTTAATTGCATTTGCCGTAACGGCATTGTCACCCGTAAGCATTATTACGTCAAGTCCCATATTACGCATATCTTCTATCGCTTGCCTGCTTGTTTCCTTTATGGTATCGGCAACTGCGATTATTCCGACAAACTTATTATCCACCGCAAAATACAATGATGTTTTTCCGTCATTCGCGAATATTTCATCTTCCGATACTTCAATATTGTTTTCACGCATCATCTTATAATTTCCGGCTAAAACTTTCTTTCCGTCAACATTGCCTTTTACACCTTGTCCGACAATCTGTTCAAAATCTGCAACATCACTAAATTCCAAGCCGTCTGCTTTTTCAACAATAGCCTTTGCAAGAGGGTGTTCCGACAAATATTCTATTGACGCTGCAATCTGTAAAAGTTCCTTATCGGAAATTCCGACAGGTGCTATATCCGTTACAGAAGGCTTACCCTCTGTTATCGTGCCTGTTTTATCAAGTACGACCGTATCAACCTGATGTGCTGTTTCAAGACTTTCGGCTGATTTTGTAAGTATTCCGTACTGCGCGCCCTTGCCTGTACCGACCATTATTGCAGTCGGCGTTGCCAATCCCAACGCACACGGGCAAGAAATTACAAGTACCGATATTCCCATTGAAAGTGCAAAACTAACACCTTTACCCAAAAGCAACCACACTATAATCGTAATCACTGCGATTGATATTACAACCGGTACAAATATACCGCTGACCTTATCGGCAAGCTTTGCAATCGGTGCTTTTGATGCCGAAGCTTCTTCCACAAGATGTATAATCTGTGACAATGCGGTATCTTCGCCGACTTTTTCAACCTTAAATTTAAAATATCCCGATTTATTTATAGTAGCTCCGATAACCTTATCACCGACATTTTTTTCAACCGCGATACTCTCGCCTGTAATAGCCGACTCATCTATCGCACCGTTACCCTCAACGATAACACCGTCCAGCGGAACTGATTGTCCTGCTTTTACAGCGACAATTTCACCGATTTGCACATCATCTACACCGACTGTAACTTCTTTTCCGTCACGAATTACAACTGCCGTTTTCGGCGATAAATCAATAAGTTTTTCTATCGCCTGTGATGTTTTCCCTTTTGCCCTCGATTCAAGAAATTTTCCGAGGGTTATGAGTGCAAGTATCATTGCCGCCGACTCAAAATACAAATTCATCATATATGAATGTGCAAATTCTTTGTCACCGTGTCCGAGTCCGTATCCTATGCAATATATTGCAATGATTCCATACGTGAATGCCGCGCCCGAACCTATCGCTATCAGCGAATCCATATTCGGTGCACCGTGAAACAACGTCTTAAAACCTGTTATATAGTATTTTCTGTTGACATACATTATCGGCAACATCAACAGCATTTGCGTAAGTGCAAATGTTATTCCGTTTTCTGCACCGTGAAACACGTTCAAAAACGGCCAACCCCACATATGTCCCATTGAAATGTACATTAGCGGCACAAGGCAAACAAGTGACACAATAAGTCTGAACTTCATATTTGAAATTTCATTGTCGATTTTGTTGTCTTTCTTTTCTTGTTTTTTTCCCGCAACAGACGCACCGTATCCCCCCGAAACAACTGCGTTTATAATATCGTCAACGCTTACAGCCGTTTCATCAAAATCAACGTGCATATTATTCTGCAACAAATTTACGTTTACAGATTTCACACCGTTAAGTTTTTTGACGCTTTTTTCAACGTGTGCGCTGCATGCACTGCACGTCATTCCCGTTACATTAAATTTTTCAGTCACATTATCACCGTCCCGAATATTTTGATTGAATTTATTTATTGTTTATGATATTATTATATCGTAAATTATTTATTTTTCAAGTATGCACTTTTTTGATAGATACTATCATTTATGATAGTATGGATTGGAGGTAATACATATGAACCACGATTATATATGCCCTGTTGAGGCAACACTTGAAATAGTGGGCGGAAAATACAAGCCACTTATATTATGGCACTTATCGGGTAAAACATTACGTTTTGGGCAATTACAAAAATTGCTTTCATCCGCAACGCCGAAAATGCTTACAAAACAGCTCCGCGAACTTGAAAATGACGGACTGATTGTGCGAAAAGTTTATCCCGTAGTTCCGCCGAAAGTGGAATATTCACTTACGCCGCTCGGAACAAGTTTTATTCCTATATTATCAAGCATTTGCGATTGGGGAAATAATTATTTAAAGGCAAACAACATTTGTCCTAATTGTTCTATGACAAAACAAAAATAACAAAAAGGAGCTGATTTCAGCTCCTTTTTGTGTCAGTTTAATTAAACCAATATATTAAAGAACGTCGTTCTTTATAAGGTCCTCATATGATTCACGCTTTACAACTACCTTAGCTTTACCGTCCGAAACAGCAACAACTGCCGCTCTCGGAATTCTGTTATAATTGCTTGCCATTGAATAGTTATAAGCACCTGTTGCAAGAACTGCCAAAGTATCTCCGACTTTGATTTCCGGCATCATCGCATCTTTAAGCAAAATATCTCCGGACTCACAGCACTTACCTGCTACTGTAACCTTTTCGGTACGTTCGGCATTTGCGTTGTTCGCAACAACCGCCTCGTACTCTGATTCGTAAAGTATATATCTTGGGTTATCACCCATACCGCCGTCTACCGACACATACTTTCTCACATTCTTAATATCCTTAATTCCGCCTACTGTATAAAGCGTAATACCTGCCGGTGCAATAATTGAACGGCCAGGCTCCATAAGAATGAACGGTAGTTTGACTCCTCTTTTTTCTGCAGTAGCCTTAACAACCTCTGAAACGTGCTGAATATATTCATCATACGGTACAGGATCGTCATTTTCGGTATACATAATACCGTATCCGCCACCAAGGTTAAGATTATCAATTTCAAGACCAAGCTTGTCCTTTAAGTCGCCTACAAAGTTCATCATTATTTCAGCCGCTTTACAGAACGGTTCAATATCAAAAATTTGTGAACCGATGTGGCAGTGAACACCGTTTACTTTTACGTTAGACATTTTACTTGCTTTTTCAATAATTTCAAATGCTTCGCCGTTTTCAAGTGCAACACCGAACTTTGAATCAATTTGACCTGTTTGAATAAAGCTGTGAGTATGAGCGTCAACACCGGGTTTGATTCTGAACATTATGTTCTGAACAACACCGTATTTCTTAGCAGTTTCGTTAAGTGCTTCAAGTTCATAAATATTATCAACTATGATATTACCAACTTTATTTTTAACTGCAAGCTCAATTTCATCAGCAGTTTTATTATTGCCGTGAAAATAGACTTTATCCATAGGAAAATCTGCCTTTATCGCCGTATAAAGCTCGCCGCCCGATACAACGTCAATACCCAAACCTTCTTCTTTAACAAGTCTGCAAGTGAAAAGTGAGCAGAAAGCCTTGTTTGCATAAAGGACAAGTCCGTTTCCTCCGTAATATTTATCCATCGCGTTTTTATAAACACGACAATTTTTTCTTATTAAATCCTCATCTAATACATATAGATGAGTTCCATACTCCTTTGCAAGTTAAACAGTATCATTT
>NZ_JBKVWU010000103.1:0-8070 GCF_046972485.1 Hominilimicola sp. | reverse complement strand
GATTAAGGAACTTGGTAAGTATTGTGGTATGACGTCGGCTAATTTGTACAGCTATTTCAATAATGTTGATGAACTTATAATTCAGTCAACTGCGTATTGTATGACAAAAGTCGAGGACGATTTTATGGAACTGTCACCGAAAAATCCGCAGGATATAATGCGGTTTATAAGTGAAATTCCAAAATGGTCGGCTCAAAAACACGGCAAAAAATATCGCCTTATGTATCAAGTATACACGCATCCCCAATATGTTGAGTATGGGAAACAATTTTTTAAGGGCGTTAGTATGCGATATACCGAATACGCCAAACAATTATCTCCCAAACTCGGAATACCTGTTGACATACTTACAGGTTTCATATTTATTTTTGTTCGGGCAACAGTGCATTATGCAATGTTTGAAGATGAATACTACTTGAAAGCGGAAATGGAGGCGTTAAAATTATCGGTGATTTCGGTATTGTCTAAAAAATAAAATTGAAAGGCGGGGAATTTTATGAAAATCAAAAGATGGTTAAGTACAATTATGGCAATGTGCATATTTATGTCTTTGATAACGTGTATGCCTGTATCGGCGGCTGCTCAAGAATGGACATATTGCCTTAAAGTACAAATAAGTGACGCAAAAGATTCAAAAAGTAAGGACGGAAATATTAAAGGGTATTTGTATTTCAACGGTGAGGAAGATGAAGAAGTTTTTACTTTGCAGAATACAAAAACATCTGGCGAAATGTCAGAAACTACACACACATCTTCAAGAGCTCCTTGGACTCTTGATAAAGTGACTATTGAAAACGTTACAACGGACGCATTTAAAATATTATATGTGAGTCTGGGAGTGGCTAAAAAAGGAAGTGACTCATATAGATGGATTATAGATGAGATTTATCCGGACGGAAACGGTACAAAAGACGGTCTTTGGATTGAAAAAAATAAAAAGAGAAGTACCACATACAGTATTAATGTTAATACAAAAAGACGCCTGAAAACTGTCGGAAACTTTGATGATTTCGGAAGTACAATGTATCTTAATCCGACAGGTGAAAAAGACAGCGTTACATATGAATATAACGGATATGTAGGTGACCAATACAATGATATCTTAAACGATAATAAAGAATATTACTGTATGGATATGAGTGACGCACCTACGTTTACATTTGACGTTTCGGGAAAAGGCGAGAATATAACAGTTAATAAAAAAGCACTGATCAGTAATGGTTGCATTACGGAAAAAAGCAGCAATCGTGGTTTTGATATAAACAAATCAAAACTTATGTCGTATATGAATAACAATAATATAAACAAAATCACTATTAAATCAACATTGAAATTCCCGGAAGATACCACATCTAACAAGGAAAGAACAGTTAAAAACATTCCATGGCTTAAATATTACAGCTATGAAGATTATGTCAAAACCTTAACGATTGTCAGAAATGCGTTTTCAATCGGCAGTGTTGAGTTTAGCGACAACTATCAAATACCTAATACAGCTGATACAAATTATAATGCAGATAATCTGTTTTATAATAATGTAAAAAAGAATTCTGAAGGAAAGCAGACAATTACCGTTACTGCGTCAATTAAGACAGGCGGTTATAATAATAATTTATCGTCAGTCAGTCTGACAGGTGCAAGTATCACATTTGACAAAGCAACTCTAACGCTTGGTAATACTGGTAAAAAGATAGAGTCAACAGCAAAGAAAGTAAGGATAAGTAACGGTAAGTTTAAATTGACGTTCCCATATACAAGCGGTATGGATTCGGCTAACGGCGGATTGAAACTTGAATTAAGTAATGCAAAATTAAAAACTATAAGCGATTCACAATTTATGTTGTGGGATGAGGCTAATAAAAAGGTGGAATACAGCTATTTGTCATCAAAGCATAAAATTGACGCGGTAGATCCGACAGTGAAATTATCGGCTTTAAACAATGATAAGGTAGGAGATTGGCACAAGACTGTAACATTCAGTTCAACACCATCAGAAACATTAAACACAACATCATCAGACGGTAAAGCGACTGATGGAAGTTATTCAATGGAATTGCGTGACAGTAAAGGCAATGCCGTAAAGATTTGTGATTATAAAGGCAAGAGTAATGTGTCAACCAAGCAGGAGGTCCCTGCAACAGAATCAAGCACAGGAAACGTAACATTGGCATTAGGTGAAAAGATAGAGGGAATATTTAATCTTAAACTTACAGGTCGGGATAATGCGGGTAACGAACTGTCTAAAGTCGTAGAAAATATTCACCTTGACAACAAAGCCCCTGAAATTACAATTACAGAAAAAGGAGGTTTGCAGAATTCAGACGGAAGTAAGGGCAATAACTATGATGTAACAATTACCGATATGTCGGGAACGGGTAAGCTGTATTATTGCTTTACAAAAGACCGTATAAATGCACCTGCTTTTGATAAGAGCAAAGCCGAACAACAAACGAGCGGTACTATAAGCAGTTTACTTGATAAGTGGGCATTTATAAATCAGAGTGACACCGAAAACGGCAAAACTGCGTCAGCGTATATTGAGGTTGAAGAAGGCAGTAACTTTGAAGGTACATTAATTTATTTTGCCGAAGATGATTTCGGTAATAAAACGGAAATGTCCTACAAAGATATAAATATCACAAACGAAACGACTAAATGCAGTATTGATACCATAAGCGATACATCAATTCCGCATTCAAATTATAATATAGTTCTTACAACAAAATCTCAAAATACTGTTTATTACAAATGGCAGGACAGTAAAGGCGAGTTTATTACGACCGATACAAAGTATAACGGCAAAAGTATAGATACATCAGCCGATATTCAAACGTCAAATTTAGACGGAACATATAAATTGATATGTACAGTTATACCTCCGTCTGGTAAGGCTAATAAGGTGGAAGTAGAACGATATTTTGCGTTTGACAATTCAGCGCCTAAAATCAGTGTTAAGCCGTTGAATGTCGGTACATACAGTGAAAATCAAACGATTTCCGTTATAGGAAGTGACTTGTCGGGAATTAAAGACGGATATGCGAAAGTGGTGAACCCGGACGGTTCTGCGATAGATGGTTTAGAGGAATTTAAGCTTGATGTGACAGATGGCGCTATTTCGCAAAATATCAATATCAGCGATATTCCGAGCGGCGCATATGCACTTTCTGTAAGAATGACGGATAAAAACGGTTTAGAGGCTACGGCAAAATCAGATACATTCTATATCAGAAATTCAATGCCGACAACAGACGTAAGTTTGATTACCGATTTGACGTATAGAGATAAGCCTTTAATTTCGTCGGAAGATTATAAATTAAAGATTGATGTAAGCGAAGATTTCAAAAATGCAGACAATACGGAAAATCAGAATTTATATTACAGAGTAAGCAATACGATTGATACATATGGTGAATGGATAAAGGCAGGAGCGGTTAATAAAATCGATACCGGTTTGACTGCAAGCATTGAATCTGATTCACCGATTATAGCGTTGGCTGACGGTGAAAATACTTTCTATGTACAGACTGCAATTTGTGAGGATAATATCGACACAGCCAAGATTAATATAAACACTGTACAGACAAGTGAATTTACATTCTTCTTTGATGAAACACCGCCACAAACAAGAACGGTTATAAACAACGAACATATCTCCGAAAGTATAAAAGGCAAAGTTTATCTTGCAGATAATATTGATTCCGATTTGAAACTTGTAAGCAACAGCAGTGACGTTGAAGTAAGCAATTCGGAAGAAGATAACGTTTTCGATATAACCGTAAACAAAAATGTTGATACAACTCTTACAGCGATTGATTTAGCAGGTAACAAAACGGATATACCGCTTGTTATAAACGGTATTGATACCGATGCACCGACCGCTAATATTGAAGTTAGCGAAGTTATGAGCGGTGACAGAAAAGACAGTAAAGCTGTAGTAAACATTAATGACGCAAAAGAAGACGAAGTACAGTTTGCGTTTATTCCTGAAAGCGAATACAGCAGTGCAATGTCTGACGAAAAGATAAAAGACAGCTATCTTGAAAGCTATGATAACAGCATAATTAATGTAAGTCAAACAAGTTCGATTGATGCAAAGTGGGAGAATGAAAAGAACCTGACTTATACTGTTAATATTGCAGGAACAACCGAGAATTATTATGTCGGTGTTCGTATGACGGACAGCGTAGGAAACAGTACAGATGTTATTTTTGATAAAATAATGTCAGTGCAAGACACTGAATTAAAACTTGATTATACGGTTGCACCGAAAAAAGCAGGACAAAAATCTATTGTAAAACTAAACTTCAATATGCCGGTGTATATACTTCCGCAATCAAAAATTGTGTCGGTTGCCGACAGTGATGACGGTAAGACCTTAGATGAAACAAATCTTGAAATAGCAAAGCAAAATGCATTGATATTTGCACAATCGCAATCATTTTCTATAACCGCAAACGGCAATTATAAAGTATATGCGGTTGACGATATAGGCAGAGGGAAAGTCTTTGATTTAGAAATCACGAGCGATAAGGTTGAGTTCGGTAATCTTAGCGGCGTTAAAGCGACTACTTATACAGGGGATAAACCGATTGCCGACGGTAAAATGACAGGATGTAATGTAGTTGATGAAGATTGGAATTCTTACAGCACTACCGTTGTGGTTGAACCTATTGATGCAGGGATGCTTTTAAAGCCTATTGAGGACGATTCTGTAAATAACGGATTGAATTTTAACGAATATGACTCTGAACAATATAAATCACAAAGTGGTGAGGGTTATACAAAACTTGTTTATTTTGTAAATACAATGTACGAACCGGGTACAGCCGGTGAAATAGTAACAAGTAACGAAAGAACTGTAGACGTCAATTTATTTGAAGAAGGCAGTGACGAGTCTACCTGGAACATAGTAACGGCGATAATAGACAACATCGACAATACACCGCCCGATTTTGAATTTCAGTACAGTCCTGAAATTATAAAGGTCAACAATAGTCTATATGACAATGACCGAATATTAAAAACGTATACTCCGGGTAATGTAACATTTACCGCAACTTTGCAAGATAAAGATTCGGGAATAGAAAAAATTGTATTGGGCGAAATATGGGACGAAAAGAATGAAGTGCCTGTGTCTATCAAAGTTCCTTTAAAGGATTCAGAAGGTAACTATATTGATTATACGGAAAATTCATGGACTTGGGACGGAAATGAATACGGACACCCTGTAACTGTTGAATTTTTCGGCGACAGTGATCCTAAAGGTGTAAAGACGATAAAGTATACGTTTACCGACAATGACTCTATGGATGCAATAAGGTGCTATAACGGCGCAGGTGATTGTTCGTTTGTATTCGTGACGGAATTGGAAAGTATTACAACTCTTGACTGTATCTACAAAATGCCGATAGAGCAAGGCGAAGATAAGGACTATACACTTCAATATTATTATGAAGATAATAACGGCGAGTGGCAGGAAATTACTGATACAACGGCGTATTACAGAAGGGTTAAAGCCGTAATAACTCCTCAAGACCGAGGTCTGGAAAGAGAGCTTAGAGTTAGAAATAACAACGGTTCTTTTGAAAAAATACTTGATTCATATGAAGAACATTTCACATTCAATTTAAAAGATAAATACGGTTATAAGTCGGAAGTGAATATCGAATACGAAAACTTTGACGAAACAAGCGGAACGATTGAATATGCTCTTTCAAGTACGGCAAAGACAAACAAACCCGTTACCTTGACTATTACCGCAACAGATGACCAAAGCGGTGTCGGTGAAGTTAAGCTTTTAAGTAAGAAAGGTGAAATAAGCGTTACAGATAGCGGCGGCGAGTATACCGCTCCAATATCAGAGAACGGTGCTTACAGTATTGTAATGTATGATAAAGTCGGCAACAAAGCGGTTAAAAACTTTAATGTAAGTAATATTGACAATAACGCACCGACAGTTACAAGCTGCACGCTCAGCACGAATGAAATCACTTCAAAGAGTGTGAGTGCGACATTGCAGTTCTCAAAACCGAATGTTCACATAACATCGGCAGAGCCGATTGGAAGTATAACAAATTCACAATACAGTATTAATTATTCGACATCGGTTATCACATTTACAGAATCGGGTTCGATAAGTGTATTCTTTAAAGACGATTACGGCAATGAGGGCAGTGATATTGTAACTGTTGATAATATCGACAAAACACCTCCATCACTTACCGCGATAACCGAAGTAAATCCGGAAAAAACGGAGGTTACGGTTAAATTTGAAAAAGCCGTTGACACTGCCGGTAATGTGATAGATAAAAAACGTGAACTTGCAGATGTGACAGTAAATTACGGCGGTATAGCACAAGTTGCGGATAAAGCGGAATATGTATTCTACGAAAACGGTATTTACACGTTTAAAGTTTATGATGATGAAGGTATATCGTCATACTTGACATTGGAAATAAAAGATATAGATACTGTTGCTCCGAAGATTACGGAAATCAGATGGAGTTATGCGTATGATGTATTGGAAAACGGTGTATGGCAGAAAAAATCAATGCAAAAGACCGTTATTCCGAACGGTGAAGCGGGATATGTTTTTGCTTCCGATATACATCCGATAACAAATCAAGACGTTACTGTGACGGTTGTAACAGATTCCGATACACACCAGTTGGGCAGCAATGATGAATATAAGACTGAAAATGAAAAGGTGTATACTGACAATGGAATGTATATATTCAATATGGAAAAGAACAATCGTTTAACGGATATATACGGAGTTGACGTTGAAGTTATTGATAAAACACCGCCTGTTATTGATTTACTCGGAAAAAATGAACTTATATTCTATGAAAATACCGCAATGGGTGAAACGTACAGTAAAGATTATTTAACAAAACCGAATGTTGCGTTTAAGGCGTATGATGAATTTGCAAAAGGCGCTGATTTGAATGACAGAGTTATAATAAAAGATTGGGGGGGATTTAATCCCGATGATATAACTCAAAACGTGTTCGATTCAAGTATTCCGTATACGATAACATACGAAGTATCGGATAATGCGCATAATACGACAGAGGTAAAACGTACTGTAAGACTTGTAGGAATGTATGATACAGTGGCACTTGTAAACGGCAAATTGCCTGATTATGCAGGTCGAAGTGAAGTAGAGGGTGATGAAATATCAATCAGTCTAAAGAATTTTTCCGATACGTCAACGGCATATGTACGTTACCAAAAAGGTCTTAAAACAATAGGACAGATGAAGAAAAAAGGAACTATGGTTTCAAAGGACGAGAACGGTGAATTTAAAGTATCAAATCTTGAAAAAGGTTGGTATACATTCTATGTTCAGACGGATAAACGTGATTATTTCAATTTACAGGTTTATCTGTATAATTAGGGGATTTTAAAATGTACCTATAAGGTACAGAAAGGAATGGTATAAAGCGATGAAAGCATTTAAAAGAATTATTTCATCAATGTTAGCACTGGTTATGTTTGTATCAATTTTTCCTCTCGGCGTATTTGCCGAGGGGGAAAACGATAATATATACAGCATAACTAACGGCTATCTTACATATTCGTTTAATGCCGATACGGGCGGATTTGCAATAGAAACCGAAGAGGGTAATCCCAAAAAAATTCTTGATAACAATATTCCGCTTTTGTATTCTGACGATAAAGAAAGAAGTAACGGAACATCTTTTATTACGGTAAGAATAGGTAATAAGGATTATATATTCGGTCAGGATTACGGCTTTTTCGGAATGAGTTCACATCTTGATACTCCCGTAGTCAGTGAAGAAGGCAGATTAATCACTATACCTTGGACGATAAAGGGGGTTACGGTGACATTAAAAATTGCACTCGGCACTGACGAAAACAATGATATAACAGGTAATGCGGGTATTTCGTTTGAAGTTACGAATAACAGTGGCATTGAAGAAGATATAAGCGTTCGTTTGCTTTTGGATACGGCACTCGGAAATGAAATTGACGCACCGTATTTTGTTGTAGATGAGGCAATTCGACCGACAATGACGGAAACTGAATTTTCGGGTGATGATGTAC
>NZ_JBKVWU010000102.1:0-8093 GCF_046972485.1 Hominilimicola sp. | reverse complement strand
CCTGCCATCCACAAATCATAATCATCTTCAATTCCAACCATCAAATAAGTTTCAGTCTTATGGAGTGTTGTAATAGCTTTTCCAAGCTCAGACTTGATTTTTTCTTTCTGTTCCTCTGTTACTGATACTGTAACTTTTGAATCAATAAATGGCATTTTCTTTCTCCCTTCATTCTTATATAAAGCTGACTGATTTATCAAAATCTATCTCGTGCGGCTCTTTTTCCGTAGCTCTATGTCCTACCGCCACAGCAATTGCAAACTCGTGATCATCAGGAAATTTCAAGAGTTTTGCAAAATAATCTTTTTTCTCTCCTCGCATAACATCGTCAATAATTCCTATTATCAGGCTTCCAAGTTTCATTGACTGTGCTGCGAGCGCAATGTTCTGGACTGTTATTCCCGCGTCAAGCTTACTCCACTTAAAATCCTTATCTGCGCTTAATATCAATACTGTTGGCGCGTTATAATAAAAATTGTTTGGATTACTTTCGATTTTAGCTTTTGTTTCATCATCAGGAGCCGCTTTTAGCATTGTTAATTTACATTGAGTATCTATTTCTTTCAATATCGGATTATCCCCGTCAATAACTGAAATATGCACTTCCTGCATATTTCTTGCGGTCGGTGCCTGCAAGCCTGCCGTTATCAGTGCTTTAATCTCAGCGTCTGTCAGTTTTTTAGCTGTATATGCTCTTATTGAGCTTCTTTGTGAAATCGTTTTTAATACCTCATTCATTGATTATTCCCCCTCTAATTCAATCTTTTCTATGGAATATTCATTGTCGTTTACATTCATGACAGCCATTGTAATTGGCAGATTAAATCGTTTTCTTCCGCAGCTTCCGGGATTCAACCAAAGCTGACCACCTATATTTTCTTCACAATACTTATGCGAATGTCCAAAAATAATTATATCAGCTTTTATGTCCTGCGGTATGTCTTTTCTGTTATGGGTAAGGAAGAATTTTAAACCGCCCAACTCAAATTCAAGGCTTACAGGCAGGTTTTCTGCCCATTCCTTATCGTTGTTTCCTCTTATAACAAAAAGCTGTGCGTTTGGTTTCATTACAGATTTTATTTCATCTAATACACCCTGTGAATTAATATCTCCTCCGTGTATTACTGCATTGCTGCTTTTTATTATTTCTATAACCTCTGGACGCAGCAAGTTATGCGTATCTAATAAAACTGCTATTTTCATAATGTATATTATTTCGAAAGTAATACTAAATATTGAAATAATTTATCTAACCGCTCTATTTCTTCAAAATAAATTGCTTCTTGTTCTTCAAAGTTTTGCACTCCTAAAGTTTCTACAATATGCATTTTAGTGTTCTCTTGTTTTTCCTCTGAAAGCAAATGATCAAGATATATGCGGTAATCATGGAGAATATACAGCGGAGAAACAAGTGTTTCCACATCTATTGTATCTTCGAGTTTTTCACACCATTTTAATAATATTTCTTTAATAAGACGAATTGATTGCCACCTTTCATATTGAGCATCTCGTTCACTTTCAGTATACAGTGTTTTATATAGCTCTCTAAGTTGACCAACGTCAAATCCCTCTACCAGCACTTTGTCAAAAGCATTTATCACTCCAGATATACTCTGTTCAGTAAATACAAGCGGACGTCCTATATTTTCAGTCTGAGATGAACATTCCTTTTCTAAATGCGTCAGATCAATATTATATTTCTTTTTTACGTTCAAAATAAAATTGTCTTTATTCATCAAAATTTGTTTTTCTTTGATTGGTCTGCTAAACATACAATTCATTTGATCTTGAAAGAATTCCGAATCAATAATTAAATGGTCTGAATCCACATTAAACCCTTTTAGAATTGCTTGACTCTGGGCATCCATATAATTTAAATCGCCTAACCAAAATACTAACTTTCCATTACTATTAAAGCCAAACGGCACACTCCAATCATATTGATATATTCCTGGTATGCCTTGATTATAGAGCGACTGTATAAATTGGTTGTGTGCCACCACGTGCATCAGTTTTCCGTCTATCATCATTTCGTGATAGGCAAATATTCCTCTGCCGTACATCAGTTCCCACGACGAGTGTTTTATCGTATTGAGCATTGAAAGCCATATATCCCCTCGTCCGGTTCCGTGGGATTTGATAATCTTTTGTATACTGAAACGTGATGAAACATCTTCGGGCAGAATAGGAATAACAACCATCCACAGAATAATCGCCATGCCGATTGCCGTGCAAATTCCGATAATGCGCTGTTTTGTCCCCTTTGCGTTTATGAACACATACGACATTATCATAACCGCAAGCCCAAGCAACACACCGCGCGAGTCGGATGTGAAAACCATATATGCTCCGAGAGCAAGCAAAGCCGCGCATATAATAGTATAGATTTTGTTGTCTCTCAGCTTTTTTAAAGCGACTGCCATAGGCAAAAGAAAAAATCCGAAAAAGTAGTTCGGATCGCTTGTGGTTCCGAATATTATCATCGTGTTTCTGTCGCCGTACCAATCCGCACCGATAAATCCAAGCGTAATCAGTACGCCGAGCAGTGTAAGTTGTGTAATCTCAAACGCTTTAATTTCATTTTCAGCATATTTGCGCATGGTTATAAGAAACATCAGACCTACCGTTTCAAAATATCCGCGCACATATTGCAGCGCCACCGGGCTTCTGTCCGCAAACAACGTCATAACAACCGTTATCAGATACGCAAACGACAACAAATGAACGATGTTCAGCTCAAGTTTTTCATGATAGAAAAACCAGCTAACCGCAAAATATCCGGCAATAGGTATAGTCAGCAGTTTCAAAAAGGAATTTCCCGCAGCGTTGATTGTAATGGTAAGCGGCAATGCAAGAAAATACGAACAGGCAAGAATATTGAATGACTCTTTCCTTGCGTGGAATTTCTCCGCCGAGCCATTTGACAAACGCCGTAACGTCACGAATACATTTCTCGATGGTAGCGTCCGATTTTTCTTCGTTTACAAGATATTTTCTGAATTTTTGAATTTGTTTTTCGGTTATACTCTGTAATTTCATATTGACCGCTTCCTTTTTTTCACCATATATATTGCACCACTCAGGCAAAATTTATAAATTGAAGCTGTCAACAGTTTGCTCCTTTATCTCCGATTTTGTCAAACTTGCCGTAAAACGAGTCTTACTATTGCCGAATTATATAAAAAAAGCCGTCCGACAATAAAGGCGTGTTGCCTCTATGCCGTGCGGCTTTTTCTGCCGTCTGAAACCCTCATTTTAAAAAGGCTTTGTTTTAATTTTTTTATTTATAACGATTACATACCATAAACCGATGCAGGATTTTTTATAGTATATTTGTACAGCATTATTTTAATACTATTTTCATTTCATATCGGCGGCAATACATTGGTCGATTAATGATTTCAGCTTCTCCATTTGTGATTTGCCGGTAACGGCGCCGACGATCGGTTCTCCGACGATGCTACCGCTGCGGTCAACCACATATGTTGTGGGATAGGCGTATACATTTTCGGTAAACTTTCCCGCCTCGCTGTCAGAATCAAAGTATACATTCCGATAGGAGGCGTCTTTCTTTTTCAAAACTGCCTTTGCTTCGGATATTGCCGCCTCATCTCCGTCCAGCGTGAAAGAATTTATTCCGATTAGAGAACCGCCTTTCCCGGAAAGCTCCTTATTCAGCGCATCGAGTTCGGAAAGCTCATCCACGCAAGGAGAGCAGGTAGTGAACCAAAAGTTTACCACCGTGACAGCATTGCCTGAAAACAGCTCATCACTCTTTATTTCGTTCCCGTCCAGATCCTTTCCTTCAAAGGAGGGAAAATTTCCCGTACTGCCGTTATCGGATGGCATACTCATATCATTATCCGACGATTTTTGCGCTGTATCCGGATATTTTTTTTCAATTATAGTCAGCTTATTTTCAATATCCCGGATTTTCTCCGCTTCACCCTTGAGCAATTTAAACTCGTCCTCCGTAAACTGTTCCTTGACGGTGTCAATGGTTTTGAGAAGAAAATCACCGTAGTTTTTACCGTCCTCCTGCAAAGTCATACCTTTGTCCGCCGCCGCAAAAACCTGTTCCCAAAGCTTTGTATTCTCCGTCAGAATCGCATTTTCACGTGCCATCAGTTCTTCATGCATTGCTACCGCTTCTTCGGCATTTTTCGGTTCATTTTCCATACCGTTCAATTTGTTTTTATCCGCCGTTGTGCAGGCTGCCGTAACCAACACCACCAGCACAAGCGTCAGCGCCGCTGTTAGAAGTTTTTTTATACTCATATTTATTCCTCCTGATTTTTTATTTATCATTTGCGGCATTTTCGCCGCTTTTATCTTTACCTTCTCCGAAGCCGTACCGAAAACGAACGGCGTTTGTCGGACATTCCCGGACGCACATACCGCAGCGAATACATTCGGTATGGTTAGGCGTTTTCGTCACGTCCACATCCATTTTGCAAGCTTTTGCGCATTTTCCGCAGGCTACACATTTGCCGGTATCCACTTTCATTTGAAACAGCGAAACCTTGTTCAAAAGGGCATAGAACGCACCAAGCGGACACAGCCATTTGCAGAACGGTCTGTAAAACAACACGCTTACCGCAATTACCGCAATCAAAACACTGAATTTCCAAGCAAACAATGCTCCGAGTGCAGATCGAATACCGGAATTGACAACGGATAGCGGAATTGCTCCCTCCAATACGCCCTGCGGACAAATATACTTGCAGAAAAAGGGGGCACCCATTCCGACATCGTCTACCGCCAACGCCGGCAACAAAAACACCGTTACCAAGAGAACAACGTATTTAATCCAAGTCAAACATTTCAGCTTTTTGGTTGAAAACTTTTTTGTCGGGATTTTATGCAGCAGCTCCTGAAACCAGCCGAACGGACACAAAAAGCCACAGATAAAGCGCCCCAGCAATACTCCGAGCAATATAAGAATTCCTGTAATATAATATGAGAAACCATATTTTGCAGATCCCACTACCGTTTGAAGCGCACCGATAGGGCAGGCTCCGGATGCCGCAGGACATGAGTAGCAGTTAAGTCCCGGCACACATACTGTTTTTCCGGCTCCCCGATAAATTTCGCCCTTCAGAAAATTTGGCAGATGCAGGTTGCTCAACAGAGCCGCCGCTGCCTGAATGTAGCCGCGAAAGCGAGTCAGTTTTTGTGATATACCTGAAAATTTCTTACCCAATTCCTACACACTCCAGACATAACCTGATTGCCTTGCTCAGCACGGTCGCCGCCTCACCCCGCAAAGCTCCGGCGCACAACATTACTGTTCCGACAACCAAAAGCAAAGTCTGCACCGCCACCTTTTTCCAATGCATATATTGCCACATCCTTTCTTTATCCGCTTTCGGATTATATATTGTTTTCCGTTTTACATTCCGGGCAGATTCCCTCGAACACGGCTCTGTGACGAAATACCGTGTAACCGGTCGCATTTGCAACCTTTTCATCCGGATCGGAAAGATAATTAAACGGAATATCAATTACCTTTCCGCACTTAAGACAGATAATATGATAGTGAAGGTCTGTTCTCAAATCATATCTGTCTGCACCCGACACCTTGATATGAAGTATTTCTCCGTCCTCTGACAGACAGTTTAAATTGCGGTATACGGTACTCTGACTGATTTTTCCGTCAATTGCATGAACCTCCTCACATATCGTGTTGGCGGTCGGATGATCTGTGTGGCTTCTGACCGTTTCCAGAACGATTCTGCGCTGTTTTGTTTCTCTGTGTTTCAGCATTATTTATGCGCTCCCCTAATTTTTTCATATTTCAAATTTGTTATTCAGCGTCCGTCAAGTGGAACATATTCGCTGCACGGAGCAACAGCAGTATATGCCGAGCAAATGCTTTCATTAAGTTTTTCTCGTTTCTTGTTCTCGCATATTTATTGTTTTTCATAATCATTTCATACGGTTCATTTCATTTTTGTATTATGAGGAATAATTCCTAATAAGGATTATACAGTAATCTATTCTTCTTGTCAAGACAAGCGGCGGAAATTTTCGCCGCTCTCTGCTTTTTTGGCATTTTGCACTATGAAAATTTTTATGATTTTTTTGCTTTTCTTATAAACGCAAAAGCTATTTTTCTTTCAAAACTACAAAAATCATCAGTATGTATTGCCAAAAAATAAAATCTGTGATAGTATACAAAATAACCATATACGAACGAGGAGGTGTGACGATGAACAAATCAGAGTTGGTTGCGATAATGGCTGAAAAAGCGAGCCTTTCAAAAAAGGACGCCGAGGGCGCATTGAACGCATTTGTTGACGCTGTAAAGGATGCCGTAAAGAAGAACGACAAGGTTCAGCTTGCCGGCTTCGGAATTTTTGAATCTCGTAAAAGAGAAGCAAGAGAAGGCAAAAACCCGCAGACGGGCGAAAAAATCAAAATCGCCGCGTGCAACTCGCCGGCTTTCAAGCCCGGCAAAGGCTTCAAGGATTACATAAACTAAGAAAAACAAGAGAAAACCGCCAATATGATTAAAATCATTCTCGGCTGTTTTTCTATGTGAATTTATTACTGTATATTTATATTTATTCCAATATTCCAAATTGGAATAAGGTTACTATTAACTGCTGTTAAGCTTTATAAAATTTTCTTTTTCATCTTTATTTAAACTCTCAGGCTCATTATTATCAGTATCGTTATATTCAGGTTTATTATTATCAGTCTTATTTGGTTTTAATTTTGAAATGTCCTGACATTTATTTTTTAAATCTCCCGACCTTTCAGCCGTAGAAGTCCTGTCCTTTAAATTTTCAATGTCCGAAGATAAAATAGAGGTAGAGGGAGCAGAGGAGGAAGATATAATTTCTTTTTCAATACTTTCAGGTTCTTTTTCTTCCAGCACACTGTAATCAATTTTACCGATATATATGAGGTTAGATCTGTTCAAGCCCTGTCTTTTTTCCTCTATCAAACCTACCTCTTTAAGCTGTTTTATAGCTCTCCAGACCGTTGTGCTGCATATGCCGAGCATATCAGCCAAGTCCTCGCGCTTAAAAATCAAAAATATAGTTCCGTCATCTTCAATCCAGCCGTTTGTTCTCGACAGCTCCATTCGGTCAAGAAGCAGGGCATAAAGCATTTTTACGTCATTATTGATTGTGGTCTTATATCTCGGATTTGTATATAGTTCTTTCGGCACCTGATAATATTTGTGCTGTGTTACCTCACTGATTTTATATAAATTACTGTTCACTGTTTTCTCCTCCTAAAACTTAAGCAGGGCGGCAAATGCCGTCCTGCTCATAATTCCATTTCCTCATCATCTTCGTCTTGTTCTGTGTATGCCTGAATACGGTGCAGAGTTTTAACAATATTATCAATAATAATGGGTACTGTTCTATGATAATAATTGCCGTAATACACCGAATGTTTATCAAGCATTTTCTTATGTTCATCACTTAATTCATAACCATCTTCAAGCGTATCCATCACACAGCGGTACATCTCTACATATTCTTCATCTGAAAACAACTTCTTTTCATTAACCAACCCAGACCTTGTCGCAAAATCTTCTTTTGCACCTGAATAATTATTTCCGAAGTAGTTTCCATGCTCTACCCCATTATAGTTCTGCCGCCATGTTACAAATTCAAAGCCTCCGCTGTTTAATTCCCTGCCTGCCAATACAACATTATCATACTCCACCAGCAGCTTATATGATTGTGATAAGCCCGGCACTTTGAAATCAGGTGCTTTTTCCATTGCGTTGCCATACTCTTTTACAAGTGCATCAGCAGAAAGCAAGCAGTCGTTAATCTCATAATAATGCTCATCGCCATTCACATTCTTATACTGCTCTACATAACCGCCATTATCAACAAAAAACTCTTTTATGTCTGCTATATATACCGCCATGCCTTCTTCTGTCCTCTTATACCATACATCCTCAAAGCGCCGCATATGACTTTGAATTTCACTGAATAATTGGTCGTTTTTCATATTGCCTCTCCTTTCTCATTTAATTTTTATATATAAAAAGGAGATAATCTCATTTCTGAATGAACCGACCCCCAAAAGTTAGACCAAAAATCTAACTATTGGGAGGTCGGTTT
>NZ_JBKVWU010000101.1:0-8150 GCF_046972485.1 Hominilimicola sp. | reverse complement strand
CACTCGCACGCGTACAAACAAATCAGTATTATCTAGCATAACACATCACCTACTTTAACTTTTTTGTCATAGTAATGCGTGTGCCTTTTCCGACTTCACTTTGGACTTCAATACTGTCCATAAACGTTTCCATTATCGTAAAACCCATTCCGCTGCGTTCCATTTCGGGTTTACCTGTGAAAAGCGGTTCTCTCGCTCTTGAAATATCCGGTATACCCACTCCGTCATCCGATACGGAAAAAGTCACCGTATCGTCCTCTATACTTCCGGACATCGTTACAATTCCGTCTTTTTCATCATATCCGTGAATTATCGCATTTGTAACCGCCTCCGAAACAGCCGTTTTTATTTCTGAAATTTGGTCTACTGTCGGATCGAGTTCAAGCACAAATGCCGCCGCAACCGTCCTTGCAAATCTTTCGTTATCGCTTTTGTTCGGAAATTTTATTTCCATAATGTTACTGTACATCAATGCCCGCCTCCTTTACACCGTTTTCAAGGTTGTCGGCTACCGTTACGATACTCTTTATACCCGACATTTCAATCAGTCTGTTCACCGCATCAGACGCACCGTATATGATAACCTTTCCGCCGAGTGCCGTAACCGTCTTGTATCGTCCCATAATAACGCCGATACCAGACGAGTCCATAAAAGTCACATTTTCAAAATTAAACGCGACATTAACCGCCCCCGTTCTGCCAAGTTCCCTGTCCGCATTTTCTCTTACTGACGACGCTTTATGCTGGTCAAGTTCGCCAAAAATTTTTATAATCAGCAATCTGTACCTGCCCATTAACATTAACTCCATATTTTCTTCCTCCTGTATATAAATGTTATCTTTTTATATTTCTATTATTTGTAATAAATTTCCTTTGTTAAATTTTGATAACCTTTGTCGAAAACACTTTTTATTATTTTTGAACTGTGATATAATAAAACAGACATAAGAAATGAGGTTACATTTATGAAAAGTGAATGGAATAAACTTGACAATGCCGCCAAGATATTTCCGGCGGCGCAGTCCAAAAAAGATACGCAGGTATTCAGATTTTCCTGCGAATTATACAAAACAGTAAACAAAGACCTTTTGCAAAAAGCCACTGAAGATACATTGGAGGAATTTGATATTTTCAAAAGTATATTAAGGCGTGGACTTTTTTGGTATTACCTTGAGGAATCGGATATAAAACCGATTGTACGCGAAGAATATAAAATCCCATGTTCGCTTATATACCAGAGGAACAATCACAAGCTTTTATTTGAAGTGACTTACTACAGAAACAGAATAAATCTCGAAGTTTTTCACGTTTTGACAGACGGCACAGGTGCGATGAATTTTCTTAAAACACTTGTATCAAACTACCTTACACTTGCGGAAAATGTTGAAGACAGCGGAGTTGATTATGACGCATCAAGCACACAAAAAAGTGATGACAGTTTTTCAAAATACTATTCCGGCAAAATTTCTTCAAAGCAAGAAAATAACCCTGTTGCATACAAAATTGTAGGACGAAAATATCCCGACGACAAATTAAAAGTCATAAACGGTATGGTTGACGTGAAGAAAGTACTTGAAGAATCTCACAAATACAATGCAACTTTAACTGCGTTTTTGTCTGCGGTACTTATAAAATCAATCATAGACGAAATGCCTGTACGTTCAAAAGGCAAGAAACCGATTACAATACTGATACCGGTAAATCTTCGCAACTTCTTCCCATCCGTTTCGGCAAGAAACTTTTTCTGTCTGACGTATATTCAGTATGACATAAAAAAGCACGGTGAGGATTTTGAAACAATGGTTGACGTTATAAACACTCAACTAAAAAGCAAGCTGAAAGCCGAAAAACTTCTCGGCACTATCGACACATATTCAGCTGTTGAACACAATGTCATAACAAGAATTGTACCGCTTGTCGTGAAAGATTTCTTTTTGAGAATAGCATACAGAATGTCGGGCAGAGCCGTCACGGCAACTTTTTCAAATATAGGAATAGTTAAAATGCCCGAAAATATGAATAAGTTTATAAAATGCTTTGACGTGTATATCAGCACCGACAAACTTCAATTATGTTCTTGCTCGTTTGACGGTAAGCTGACTTTGGGATTTACTTCTCAATTCATCAGCTCGGATATCGAAATGAGGTTTTTCCGTGAATTGACTTCAAGGGGTATTGACGTTGAACTGACTTCCAACATACACGACGATGAAAGGAATGATTAAATGAAACATTGTGATAAATGTAAAATTGATGTGCGTGGTGAATTTGAGCGATGTCCGCTGTGCCAAAACAAGCTGACAGGCGAAAGTACACCTTACGAATTTCCGAAAGTACAATCATTTTACGAAAAATATGAAAAGATTTTTAAATTTGCAATTCTTGTCACTTCGTCACTTTCGATAATAAGCATTGCCGTAAACATACTTCTTCCCCAAAGCGGTCATTGGTCGTTGTTTGTACTTTTCGGTGTAATATGCTTCTGGCTTACGACAAATATATGTATCAAGAAACGCCAAGTCATATCGCAGAATATCGCCGCAGAGGCTGTTATAATATCAATATTGTGCGTAATATGGGATAAGTTTACAGGTTGGCACGGCTGGTCGGTCGATTACGTTATACCGATAATATTTTCATGGGCAATGCTCGGATTGTTCGTGGCAACAAAGATTTTAAAAATTAAAATGCCCGATTATGTGTTTTCATTTGTGATATGTATATTTTTCGGACTTGCACCGTTTATATTGTGCATAACAGGTGTCACAAAAATTCTTATTCCGTCGGTTATATGTATTGCACTGAGCATAATTTCTTTTATAACTCTTGTGTTATATGACGGCAAAGAACTTGTTTTGACATTATCAAAAAAATTTCACATATAAAAAAAAATGGTGTTGCTTTAGCAACACCATTTTTAATATTATAGATTTGCCTTAAAAAATTCTTCCAAAGCCTTTGCAGCTTCGTCCTCGTCCTGGCCTTCAACTTTTACGTTAAGTGTATTACCGCACTTTGCCGCCAAACCCATTACAGCAAATATTCTCTTTGCGTCACCTGTCTTACCGTCTTTTTCAAGAGTGATTGTTGACTGATATTTTGCCGCCTCTTTTACAAGCACACCCGCAGGACGAGCGTGAATGCCTTGTGGATCTGTGATTGTGTAGTTAAATTCTTTCATAATACTTATCTCCTTTATATATTAATTTTCTTTGTATACAGGTTTCTTTAAAAGTGCAAGCATAAACATTGTAATAACCGAACCTGCCGCTAATGCTACCAAGTACATAGGCCAGTTACCTACAACAGGGAATACGAATAAACCGCCGTGAGGAGCCATCAATGTACATCCGAATACCATTGACAATGCACCTGCTACTGCCGCACCGACAGCTGTTGCCGGTATTACGTGCAGCGGATCGGCTGCCGCAAACGGAATTGCACCCTCTGTGATGAATGCCAAGCCCATAACATAGTTTGTAATACCCGACTGACGTTCCGATTTTGAAAAACGATTTTTAAAGAATGTTGTTGCAAGTGCAATACCGATAGGTGGTACCATACCGCCAACCATAACAGCCGCCATTATATCATAGTTGCCGTTTGCGATTGACATTGTACCGAATACATATGCCGCCTTATTTATAGGACCACCCATATCAATAGCCATCATACCTCCGAGAACAATACCAAGAATAACCTTTGATGTTGAACCCATACTGTTTAGTAGGTTTGCAAGTGCGTCGTTTATAACACCGATAATCGGATTGAATACGAACAACATCAATGCACCCATAATGAATACGCCAAGTACAGGATACAACAATGTCGGTTTAATTCCCTCAAGACTTTCAGGAAGTTTTGAGAATATCTTTCTTAGCAATAGTACAATATATCCTGCAACAAAACCGGCAACAAGTGCTCCCAAAAATCCCGAAACAGTTGTACCTGATGAATTGAATACTGTGTTTGCAAGATAGCCGTTAATTCCGCCTGAGTAGCTGTTTGTAAATTCTAATATACTGTTACCCGTTGAGGCAAGCATACCGCCCACAAAACCGATCGCAAGACCCGGTCTGTCCGCAATAGAATATGCGATAAATCCTGCAAGAACAGGCAACATCAAACCGAATGCGACACCGCCGACTGTTTTAAAGAATGCCGCAATCGGTGTATTCATACCGAAGTTTGACGGATCAATAGTAAAGTCGTCAAGCAAGAATGCGATAGCAATTAGAATACCGCCACCTATAACGAACGGCAACATATGCGAAACACCGCTCATAAGGTGCTTATAAATTCTGTGACCGATGCCCTCTTTATTATCCGACTTAGCCGAATCACCCTCATCACTTTCATTTGAGGTAAATATCGGAACATTTCCGCCAAGTGCCTTTGCGATAAGTTCGTCAGCCTTTGAAATACCGTCACTTACCTGTGTAACGATTACCTTTTTACCGTTAAAACGTTCCATAGGAACTTTTGTATCTGCCGCAACGATTATGCAATCAGCCTCTGCGATTTCAGATTCGGTAAGAACATTCTTTGCACCGCCCGAACCTCTTGTTTCAACTTTAATCGCACAACCTGCTTTTTCTGCCGCTTTTTGAAGTCCCTCAGCAGCCATATAAGTATGAGCTATACCTGTCGGACATCCAGTTACTGCAAGTATTTTCTTATCAGATGTAGTAACCTGTTCTGATTCAGCATTATCTTTTGCAGTTTCCGCGTCATCTATAATTGAAATAAATTCCTCTACCGATTTTGCATTAATAAGTTTTTTTGAAAAATCTTCGTCCATAAGCAAAACGGAAAGTTTACTCAATACGTCAAGGTGTACATTTTCTTTTGTATCAGGTGCGGCGATTGCAAATATAAGCTTTACCGGCTCACCGTCTATCGAATCAAAATCAGTACCGTCTTTGATTACCATTGCCGCAAGTCCGGGTTTTGTCACCGCACTGCCTTTATAATGAGGAATTGCGATACCCTCGCCGACTGCCGTCGTACTTTCTTCCTCTCTTTTTATCAAACCTTCTACATAAGCATTCTTATCTGATATTTTTCCGCTCTTTTCCATAAGGTCTGCCATTGCACGAATGGTTTCTTTTTTTGTGCTTGAAACTCCGTCAAGTCTGATACTCTCTTTTGAAAGTAAGTCTGTGATACGCATAATTTTTACCTCCTCATATTGTTTTAAATACATTTAAAATTTCTTCTTTGGTCGCAAGATTTTCCGAAAATGCACTTGCACTGCCTGCCGATAATCCCATCTTAAGTGCATACATAAAATCCTGCTTTTCCATATATCCCGCAAGGAAACCGGCAACCATTGAATCGCCTGCTCCCGTTGAGTTCACTAATTTACCTTTAGGTGCCTCACTTTCGTACACTTCTCCGTTTTCACCAACGAACACCGCACCCTCGCCTGCCATTGAAACAAGTACATTCTTCGCACCCATTTCCTGCATTTTCTTTGCATACGGAACAACTTCACTTCTCGTTTTAAGTTCAACACCGAATATTTCACCTATTTCGTGATTATTAGGTTTTACCAAAAACGGTTTATACTTAAGAACATTCACAAGCAAGTCCTTTGTTGCGTCAACGACTATATTTAATTTTTTATCTTTAAGGTAGTCCATAATTTCGCAGTAAATCGAATCGGAAAGCGATGACGGAATACTTCCGGCAAGTACCAACGTATCGCCGTCATTCAAACTGTCAAGTTTTTCGTAAAGTTTCTTTACCGCACCGTCCGAAATATCAGGACCCTGACCGTTTATTTCTGTTTCGGTGTCTGATTTTATTTTCACGTTAATCCTCGAAAAACCGTTGTCAAGCTTTATAAAATCGGTTTTACAATTCATATCGGCAAGTATATTTTCAATCGCACCGCCCGTAAAACCGGATATAAAGCCAAGTGCCGTATTTTCGACACCCATATTGTTCAGCACAATCGAAACATTAATACCTTTTCCGCCTGCCATAATCTTTTCGGATTCCGTCCGGTTTACTTCACCGCTTCTGCAAGACGGAACAACCATTATATAATCCAATGCGGGATTGAATGTTATGGTATAAATCATAATTGAGCAGCCTCCTTTATATTATATCCTTTAATATTTTCCGTTATCTTATCCGTTATTACGGTTATGTCACTGCCAGCCGCAAAAGTTGCTTTTGATATTTTATTGAATTTTGACGAATCGCAAAGTACAAATTTCTTTGCACATCTTCTCATCGCAAAATTTTTAATATCCGCCTCTCTGACATCGGGAGTTGTGAACCCTCTGTCACTGCTCAGTCCGTTAGTTCCGAAAAAGCCTTTTGTGAAATTGTATTTTGAGAGTGATATAATCGCCTCGGAATCTATAATCGCCTCTGTCACCGATTTGATAAGTCCGCCGATTATATATACTTTAAAGCCTTTTCTCGCAAGACCGACTGCGTGAGATAAAGCGTTTGTAACAAAAGTTGCGTCCTTGACGGTTATATACTCAATCATATATTCAGTGGTAGTTCCTGCGTCAATATATACAAGGTCGCCTTCATTTATCAGTGACGCCGCATATTTTGCGATTTTGATTTTTTCATCACTGTTTTGAATACGTCTTGCACTGACTTCCGAATCTTCCATTCCTCCGCCCGATACAACCGACATTGCACCGCCGTGTACTCGTATAACTCTGTTATCATTGGCAAGAGTTGTTATATCTCGTCTGATTGTCGATTCAGATGCACCAAACATCTTGACCAATTCTTGATTAGATATACTTCCTCTTTCGTTTACTATCTTTACTATCTCATCAAGTCTTTCTTCAAGTAACATTCTCTCGCCTCCTTTTATCGTTTGAACGTTTTTGACTGTTTCTATTTGTATTATACAATCAAATTCGCTCATTGTCAACCAAATTCATTCACAAATTATATGCAAAATAATTGTATATGTTGCACATATTTTGCTGACTTTTAGTTATATTGTACATTCTAATGATTGCTCATGAATGTTTTTATCTGCTTTGTTCTTGAAAGTTTGAGGTACTAACCTCATTAAAAATCATAAATTACATCACAGATGTGATTTTTTAATCTGTCGACATTTTGTCGACATACTCAGTATTTATATATTATAACACTTTAATTTATCAAGTAGCCATATTTATGTTGACTATCGTCAGACAAATGTGGTATAATAATATTGTTGTAATAATGGTCGGAAAAAATTAAATAACGGAGGTAAAATTGTGGCAAAAGCTAAAAAACTGAAAATCATACCATTAGGCGGACTTGATGAAATCGGAAAAAATTTAACCGCCCTTGAGTACGGAAACGAAATTATAATGGTAGATTGCGGTATGGCTTTCCCTGATGATGATATGCCCGGTGTAGATATGGTAATAAACGATATTACCTATCTTGAAAAGAACTGGTCAAAAATCAAGGGAATTTTTCTTACTCACGGTCACGAGGACCATATCGGCGGATTGCCTTATTTCCTAAAGGCTATCAACGTTCCTGTTTACGGTACAAGACTTACAATCGGTCTTGTCGAACATAAATTAAAGGAACACAATCTTTTATCAAGCGTAAAGCTTGTTCGTGCAAAGTACGGAAACGTAATTAATGCGGGACAAAACTTCTCTGTTGAGTTTGTCCGCACCAACCATTCTATTGCAGACTCTGCTGCTCTTGCAATCAAAACACCTGTCGGAACGGTTATTCATATGGGTGACTTTAAAATTGATACTACTCCAATCGTCGGAGATATGATTGACCTTGCAAGACTCGGTGAACTCGGAAAAGAAGGAGTTCTTGCCGTTCTTTCTGACAGTACAAATGTTGAACGACCGGGATATGCAATGAGTGAAAGAAGTGTCGGTGAAAAATTTGAACAGATTTTCAAAGGCTGTAATAAACGTATTATAGTCGCTACTTTCGCGTCAAACGTGCACAGAGTGCAGCAAATTATCGACGCTGCCGCTAAAAACGGACGTAAAGTAGCAGTTTCGGGAAGAAGTATGGAAAATATCGTTGAAATATCAATTCTTCTCGGATATATGAAAGTACCAGAAGGCGTACTTATCAATATTGACAACATAAAAAAATACAGACCGAACCAAGTAGTTATTATTACAACAGGCTCACAG
>NZ_JBKVWU010000100.1:0-8182 GCF_046972485.1 Hominilimicola sp. | reverse complement strand
TGATAACGCAATGGCGGCAGAAGAAAAGAAAAAAATGTTCTTTGCATTCGCGGAAAATGAAATACCGATATTAATGCAAAAAGAAATCGAGCCGTCTTTGGAGGATATATTCTTAAAACTTACTGACAATACGTCAGAAAAGGAGGAAAATACAAATGAAAGCGATATTTAACAGAGAATTCAATTCGTATTTTACATCAATGCTCGGTTATGTATTTTTAACTATTTTTCTTCTTTTAACAGGAGTAATGTTCTATGTTGTAAATATCAGATTTATGACTGCAAGAATGACTAATTTCTTTTCAATCGTCAATAACTGGGCGTTGTTCTTGTTGCCGTTATTGACAATGAGATTGTTCTCAGAGGACAGAAAGCAAAAGACAGATCAATTATTACTGACCGCACCTATATCTACAAAAGAAATAGTTTTCGGTAAGTATCTTGCGGCATTTGGAATATTTATGGTAGGTGTGCTTATAACACTTATTTATCCTGTTATATTAGCGTTTACGGGTAATTTGCCGATTGCGGAAACAATAAGCTGTTATGTCGGCTTTATACTGCTATGTTCGGCAATACTTGCTATCGGTGCGTTTATGTCATCTATTACGGAAAGTCAGATTGTCGCTGCAATCGCCACTTACGGTGTATTGATTTTCACATTGCTTTTAGGATCGGTTGCGTCAAACGTTTCAAACGAAATAATTGTAAAAATTCTTTTGTGGTTATCGCCTGTACAAAGATTTTCGGATTTTACTCTCGGAATCCTTAACTTTGAACCGATAATTTATTATTTAAGCATCACCAGTCTGTTCTTATTCTTTACCGTTATGGTATTTGAAAGACGCAGAATGAGATAGGAGGATATGTAATGAATAACGTAAAAAAATATAAATTTGTATCTTCCGTTGCTATTGCAATAGCGGTTGTTTTGGTTATTGTTGTAAACGTATTTGTCAGCGTGCTTAACAACAAATTACCTTTAAAAATCGACCTTACGTCAAATAAAATGTACGAACTTTCAGATAAAACAAAAGAGTATCTTAAAAATTATGATACTCCTGTTGATATATATATTCTTGCCGGTGAATCGGAACAAGACGGAAATATTCGTACGGTGCTTGATAAATATGCCGCCGCAAATAAAAATATCAATGTTACAAATATTAATATGACATCTAACCCGACTTTTGGCAAGAAATACGTTACTGACGGCAAAAGTCTGCAATCAAATTCTGTCATTGTTGACGGCGGAGATAAGTTTAAAACATATACTATGACTGAATTGTACGGAGTAAATGCACAAACAGGACAGTATACATCACTTAATGTTGAAAATAAAATAACTTCGGCACTAAAGTATGTATCAAGCAAAACACAACAAAAGGCATACCTAATAAAAGGACATAATGAGATAGCTGTTGACGGTGCAAAAACTAAACTTGAATCAGAAAACTTTGAAGTTGGAGAAGTTAATACATTGACCGATGATATACCGTCAGACGCAAATATGTTGATTGTTGCAAAACCGACGGCCGATTTTTCAAAAGAAGAAATCACAAAACTTGATTCTTATTTGCAAAAAGGCGGTAATATACAAGTTTATCTTGATGTAGATTCAAAAAATCTTACTAACTTGTATGACTATCTAAAGTCATCATGGGGCATAGGTGTAAGCGATAACCTTGTAATTGAAACAGACACATCAAAATCCGTTTCGTTGAGCGGAAGTTCGATGAGTCTTGTCGTGCCGAACGTAAAATCATATGAATTTACCGACAGTATAATAGACAATCAAAGAACTTTGGCATATTTCCCATATTCAAGATTGATAACTCAAGAATTTGAATCAAATGGCGATATATCTGTTACACCTGTTTTGACAAGTTCAGAAAAAGCATACACGACTTCAAATTATGAAAATGTTTCAAAAGTCGGCGGCGAGCAGGACGGTGAATATCCGGTCAGCGAACTTTCGGTAGATGCAAAACACGCCTCATCGGTTTATGTATCGGGAAATACTATGCTTTTAACCATAGACGAAACAACACTTACAAATAATTACGGACTTGCAAACTATGATTATTTTATGAATTTGACCAACTTTATGATAGGTAACGAAGAAAGCTTTACTGTAGATGAAAAAACACTTGTAAACAATGTTATTACATTATCTGATTTAGGTCAAACAATTATTTTTGCATTTGTTGTAATTATAATACCGATTACCGTATTAATAATCGGACTTGTAATTTGGATAAAAAGGAGAAATCTATGAGTAAAACAACGAAAAGCATAATTATAGCCGCGTCAGTGATTATAGTGCTTATTGTCGGAACGATTGTTATAAGTAATATTGACACGTCAAAAGATAATAATGTTGATACAACCGATGATTTATACAGTATCTATTCAGCTGATACAACCGATATTTTATCTGTAAAGTCAGAGAGTGAAAACGGTACAATTACAGTAAAAAGTATAGGCGATTCGGAATGGTCCGTAAATGATATGGATGCGTCTGAAATAGATTCTTCAAAAGCCGGTGCGCTTGTCGGTACAATTTCAACATTGTCATCAAAAAACAAGATTGAAGAAAATCCGGCTGATTTATCACAATACGGACTTGACAATCCACAAGTCACTGTTACAGTTGAAAAGAAAAACGGTCAGATTGATAAAATGATTATCGGTGATTTAAGTCCGACACTCGGAGAATATTTTGTGATGAAAGACGGCGATAATACTGTCTATACAATATATGATTTTAAAGTTGATACTTTAAAAAAGCCTATCAGCTATTATAAAGAATTCAATCGTTTCAGCATTAATATTGACAATATTAATGACATTAAAATTGTCCGCAGTGATGAAACTATTGAAATCAGAATATTAAGCAATATAAATAACAACACAAATAATGTATGGGAAATGGTACAGCCGTATCAGAGCGGTGCCAATGATGACTATATCGATAACAAAATACTTGCTCCGATAGAGGAAATTTCACTTACTACACCGATTGAAAATGCTGACGGCGGTTTCAGTGAAAAGTCGCCTGTTTTAATGATAACCGTTAAGCCTTACGACAATTCAACAGGCAAATACGGCGAAGAATATACCGAAACACTTACAATTGGTCGCACAGACGGTGATATGACTTATGTAAAATATAAGGAACAGGTATTTAAAGTTTCATCGGACATTATATCTTTTGCGAATGACTCGTCATACAACATTGTAAGTAAATTGCAGGCACTTGTTGATATTTCGGAAGTTAAGAGTGTAACGGTAGAGTATAACGGAGCAGAACATACGATTGATATAACTCATAACGATTCGGATATGACTTTTGTGCTTGACGGTCAAAAGGTTGATACAAAGATAACACAAGCAATATACAAGAGCATTGTCGGTTTGGCGGTTGACGGAGTATATAAAGACGAAACACTCGGCGATACCGTTATGAAAATAAAATATAAAGGTATCAAGAGCAGTTCTGATACAGAAATCGAATTTAAGAGTATTGATGATTTGTACTGTGCTTTAATCCGCAACGGTAAAACAGAATTTACAATCAAGAAAAGTAAGCTTAATGAATTTATGGATTTATTCACTACTTATGGTGAAAATCCGGAAAAGCAAGGAGATTAATTATGGAGAATTTATGGAATGACGTGATTCCTTATTGGAACGAAGAATTTATAGAGGCTGATGAAACAGCGGTAAGAAAACCGACTATAACGGCATATCCTGCACATTCAAAAGGTGCTGTTATTATTTTTCCGGGTGGTGGCTATGTAATAAGAGCCGACCACGAAGGTACTGCATATGCTAAGTGGTTGCAGTCAATCGGTCTTACTGCATTTGTGGTTGAATACAGAGTTGCACCGTACAAACATCCGGCAGAAATAAGTGACGCAATGCGTGCTGTTAAATATGTCAGATATTACGCCGACAAATACGGCATTGATAAGGATAAAATTGCAGTTATGGGTTCAAGTGCCGGCGGACATTTGGCGGCCTCTGTTTCTGTTCATTATGATAAGAAAATGTATGAAGATACAGATGAAATAGATAAAGAAAGCTGTAAGCCTAATGCGACAATTTTGTGTTACCCTGTAATAGATATGTTCGAATACAGACATGATGGTTCAAGACAAAACTTGATAGGCGAAAGAGCATTACATTCTGATAAAGAGCTTATGTCGCTTTATAAACACGTCACACCTAATACACCGCCTACATTTATATGGCATACATCATCAGACCAGGCAGTACCGGTAGAAAATTCTTTGATGTACGCCGACGCACTAAGCAAAGTGCAAGTTTCGTATGAAATGCACATATACCCAATCGGTTCTCACGGCTTGGGCTTGGCAGACAGTATACCGCACGTTGCACAGTGGAAAGATTCTCTTGAAAAATGGATAAAACTTAATGATTTAATTTAAGTAACTAATGTCACAATAAGTCAGTATCGGCTTGTTGTGACATTTTTTTATATGTGTAAAATGTCAAAATACAAAAAAATACATTTAAAAAGACTATACAAAACGAAATGAGTGTGATATAATAAATGTTATATAATTAACAAGGGGTTTAGAGGACATGAGTGAAAATGAAAAGAAAGTTCCTACGGTCGTAGTTAAACGTCTGCCACGCTATTACAGATATTTGGGCGAACTTTTAAAGCAGGATATAAAGCGTATTTCCTCAAATGCACTTAGCGTAAAAATGAACGTGACTGCATCACAAATCAGACAGGATTTTAACTATTTCGGCGGTTTCGGTCAGCAGGGATACGGCTATAATGTCGAACATCTTTATAACGAAATCGGTGACATATTAGGACTTAATGACGGAGATACTACTGTTATAGTCGGAGCCGGTAATCTCGGCAGAGCATTGGCAAGTCATGATACGTTTGAAAAAAGAGGCTTTAAACTTGTAGGCATTTTTGATAATGACATTAATATAATTGGTACAAAAATCAACGGTATAGAAGTTATGTCAATAGATAAGCTTGAGGAATTTTTGAATTCGCATAGAGTTGACATCGGAATTCTTACCGTACCGAAAGCGGCAGTAATGGAAACGGCTGAAAAATTAGTTAATTGCGGAGTTAAAGGTCTTATGAACTTTTCGTATACCGAACTTAAATTCGATAAGGACGTAGCGGTGGAAAACGTTCACCTTTCAGATCCGCTTATGACATTGTCATACAAAATCAAGCAAAATCAGAATTAAGGTGTTATAATTATGAGAGTTATCGCATTTGTAGGTCCGAGTGGAACAGGAAAGAGTTACAGAAGTGTTATGGTTTCGCAACAATACGGAGCTGACGCTATAATTGATGACGGCTTGCTTATTTCTCATGGAAAAGTTATAGCCGGCACATCTGCCAAAAAAGAACCGACAAAAATTGCGTCTGTTAAACACGCACTTTTTATGAATCCGTCGCAGGTAAATGAAATAAAAAAAGTTCTTAAAAGGAATAAGATTAAGTGCCTTATGATTTTGGGTACATCTGACGGAATGGTAAATAAAATTGCTAAAAATATCGGTGTTCATGAGGTTGAACAAATTATAAGAATAGAGGATGTTGCAACACCCGAAGAAATGAATATGGCACTTAGAATGCGTACAGTTGAAGGGAAACACGTTATTCCTGTTCCGACATTTGAAATAAAGAAGGAATTTTCAGGATATTTCTTGCATCCGTTAAGAAGATTTCAAAAAAATCTTGATTCGGAAATAACAACCGCCGAGGCTGATAAATCAATTGTCAGACCCACATTCAGTTATATGGGTGACTATATTATCTCAGATAACGTTATAAATTCAATAGCAATACATGAGGCACAAAAGATCAATGGACTAATTAAGGTGCAAAATATAAACCTAAGAAAAACAGGACACGGTGTACATATAGATATGACAGTCATTTTACAATATGGCTGTGATATTTTTTCTGTATGTAAAAATATTCAGCTTGCAGTCAGAAATAATGTTGAACAATATACGTCGATAAATGCAAGAAGAATAAATATACTTGTTAAAAATCTAAGGAAATAACCAGTAAGAAGGGGAGCTGTATGGATAAATTTGAACTTGTTTCTGAATTTAAACCACAAGGAGATCAGCCGCAGGCAATTCAAACACTTGTTGACGGAATAAAAAAAGGCGAGAAATGCCAAACTTTGCTCGGTGTAACAGGTTCGGGAAAAACTTTCACTATGGCAAATGTCATTGCACAAGTGAACAAACCTACCATTGTACTTGCTCATAATAAAACCCTTGCCGCACAGCTTTGCAGTGAATTTAAAGAATTTTTTCCAAATAACTGTGTTGAATTTTTCGTGTCGTATTACGATTATTATCAACCAGAGGCATATATTCCGCAAACCGATACGTTTATCGAGAAAAATTCACTGACCAATGATGAAATAGATAAACTACGTCACAGTGCCACATTTGCTTTGCTTGAAAGAAAGGACGTTATAATCGTAGCAAGTGTATCTTGCATATACGGTTTGGGCGATCCTGAAGATTATAAAAATCTTATGCTTTCTTTGCGTGTAGGAATGGTAAAAGACAGAGATGAGCTTCTAAAAAAACTTGTTTCAATGCAATATGAAAGAAATGATATTAACTTTGTCAGAAACAAGTTTCGCGTCAGAGGTGACGTGGTGGAAATATTTCCGTCCAATAACGGTGAAAACGCTATTCGTGTCGAGTTTTTCGGCGACGAAATAGAACGTATTTGCGAAGTAAACGTAGTTACAGGTGAAATTGTAGGTGTAAGGCAACACGCAGTTATATCTCCGGCCTCTCACTATGTTACAACCAACGAAAAAATGATTGCGGCACTTGCAGGAATAGAGGCTGAAATGCGTGAACAGGTTAAGTATTTCAAAGAACGTGATTTACTTATCGAGGCACAAAGAATTGAACAGCGTACAATGTACGATATAGAAATGATGCAGGAAATAGGATTTTGTCAAGGTATAGAAAACTATTCAAGACATATAAGCGGTCGTGCTCCGGGAAGTGCACCGTATACGTTGCTTGACTATTTTCCTGACGATTATCTTATGATTATAGACGAGTCACACGTTACAATACCGCAGGTGCGTGCGATGTATAACGGTGACAGAGCCAGAAAGGAAACGCTTATTAAATATGGTTTCCGTTTGCCGAGTGCGGCTGATAACAGACCTTTGAAATTTGAAGAATTTGAAGATAGATTAAATCAGGTAATATTCACAAGCGCGACACCGTCAGATTATGAAAAAGAACATTCAACGGTTGTTGCGGAACAGGTTATCAGACCGACAGGACTTCTTGACCCTAAAATAACAATTAAACCTACCGAAAATCAAATTGATGACCTTATCGGTGAAATTAATAAGCGTACCGAACAAGGTTTTAGAACGCTTGTGACAACGCTTACAAAACGTATGGCGGAGGATTTGACCGATTATCTTACCGGTGTAGGTATTAAAGTTCGTTATATGCACTCCGATATATCGACAATCGAACGTGCGGAAATTATCAAAGATTTGCGTATGGGTGAATTTGATGTACTTGTCGGAATTAACCTTTTAAGAGAAGGACTTGATATACCCGAAGTTGCACTTGTTGCGATACTTGACGCGGATAAAGAAGGTTTCTTAAGAAGTGAAATGTCACTTATTCAGACTATCGGTCGTGCCGCGCGTAACAGTGAGGGACAAGTTATTATGTATGCCGATACGGTTACAAAATCAATGAAAAAGGCGATTGACGAAACAGACAGACGTCGAGGTATTCAGCAGAAGTTTAATGAAGAACACGGCATAATACCAAAGACAATTAAGAAAGACATCAGAGATATTATAGAATCATTAAAGCCTATTGAGGACGATACCGAAACCGCAGAAGAAAATATCATAAATTACGAAAAGACCATTGCCGAGCTTCAGGCTAAGATGATTAAAGCGGCTGAAAATCTTGAATTTGAAGAAGCCGCGGCTTTGCGTGACAGAATACGAAAATTAGAAAAAGAAATGAGTGAATAAAATGGATTATGAGCTTAAAAATAAGCTTGTTAAGATAATTTCAAAAAATATTCTCACTCCTGTTATATATATGATTGAAAACGATAATCTACTTGATTTTATATGTTTTTGTGATAGAA
>NZ_JBKVWU010000099.1:0-8226 GCF_046972485.1 Hominilimicola sp. | reverse complement strand
ATAAAGGAGATATGATATACCACGAGGTAGATTGCGGAACAAACAATACCGGCGCTGCAATTTACTGGAAACCTATTATAACGTATACGGCAAGAGAAACAATACCCGACAAAACACAGACAATTTATAAAAAGGCAGACGCATACATGGATGGTAATGGGGTACAAGGCTATAATGGGTGGTTCTATTTAAAAAGAAATAAAGAAAGTAATAAATATACATATCTTAAATGGGATGGAAATCAGTACAGCTTAGACGGGGCGTATGTGAACGAGCATTTTATAAGTCCGGGTTATGATACACCGGCAGTTCTTTGTTGGAAAGCGCCTTATTCGGGAAACATAAACTTGTCAGTGCAAGATGATGTGGTCTATCGAAACGGACCGAATCCTAACGGTAGTGATGTAACTGCAACATTAAGACTTAATGACGAAATATTAATAGACAATAATGGTCAAAAGATGCAGTGGGTATTTGATAACGCATGCTATAATGGATATGGCAATCAGACATACAAGGTAACAAATCTTCATGTAAACAAAGGTGATATGCTATATCATGAGGTAGATTGCGGAACAAACATGACCGGAGCCGGAGTATATTGGAAACCGATTGTGGAATATACCGAATTTGATTCTGATGAAGCAGAACAAAACACATATTTCATTAATACTATTACAGATTACAAGAATTATGCTGATATAGTGAACAGCACAAATCCTTCAGCCTGCGCAAAGCTTATGACTGATATTGAATTTAACAGAAACACACCACAGTTGATTAATTTTGAGGGGGTAATAGACGGAAATAACCATAAGATTACATTGCATGGTAATTCACTGATTGAATCGGCGAAAAATGGTGTCGTCATAAAAAATCTTACGCTTGATGGAACAGTGAGAGCAGAAAACAATGCGGCTGCATTTATTGGAAATATAGATGCTGCGGAGCAAGGTGTAATCATAAAGAACTGTGCAAATCTTGCAAATATTTATTCTTCATGTAATAGTGCGGCAGGCTTCGTTGGATATGTTGGCAGGAATAGTGTTTTAAAAATTAAAAGCAGCTATAATTATGGCTTAATCATCAGCATGGGCAATACGGCAAATGCGTTTGCAAATTCAGATGAAAGTGTATTTATTAATTGTGAAAATAGTTATTATCTATCGGATTGTACAAAGATAAATGAAACAACCGTTATAAATACACCGCGAGGAACACAAGCGTCAGCAAAACGATTTGCAAGCGGAGAAATAGCATACAACTTAAATAAGAGCGCTGGGGATATTGCTTTTGGACAGGATATAGGTAACAATTTATATCCTGTGGGAATATCGGATGCGAAAAAAGTTGTATATAAGTCAGACAATGAATACAAAAACGGAGAAGGATTATTTGCGGCATTAGGAGTTGATAGTGCGGCGTTCTGTGCAGATCAGAAAGCATTTATAGTGATAGCAGACTATGACTATGACAATGGCATGTTAGTATCAGTGCAATGTGCTGAGCTTGATGCAAATTCAATATACAGAACCAATTTGACTGAAAAAGCGGAAAATGTTGAGAGGAAAATGTTTGTTTGTAATAACAGCAATGAGATTATTCCACTTTGTGAGTCTATCGTTTATGAACCATTTATAGATGCTCCTGATAGTACAACAATAATGACGGTAAGTTTTGACGGTCAAAAAACGAAATGCCCTATTATGCTTGTTGACGAATATCCGAGCATTGCAATAGAAGACATTGCAAAAATAGCAGGCGGTGAGGCAAGAGGATATAGATTAAACATAGGTGACATTCAGCTTGAATACGAGGCAGATAATAGGTTGGCAAAATATGGTGACGGACATCTTATGTTGGAGAGAACTCCAAGACTGTTAGGCGGAAAGTTGTATGTGCCGATCAGTTCACTAATGCCGACAACGGGGTGGACGGTTGAGTATAAAAGATTTGAAGATTTAATCATAATAGAAACGGGGACGAACTATCCCGAACCACAGGTGACGGTATATGTGAAGGATTACAGTGGTATAGGGGATGGCAGTGCATATGACAGTGAATATGACAGAGATGCGGTTCTTGCTGCATTTAATGCAGCTGTCGCGTTGGCAGAACAGGGCACACCGTCTAAGCTGGAGTTCGAGGCAGGGAAAACATATAAAATAAATGAGAAGCAGGATTCATTTGCGCTTTTTGATTTAGATAATATAAATAATTTTACGATAGATGGAAATGGAAGTACACTCGTATTCGAAAGACCAACAAATGGTCTCATAGATATTGAGGGATGTACAAATATTAAGGTGAAAAACTTGACTGTTAAGTATGACGAAGAAGTAATAAGTTGGGGAACCATCAAATCAAAAAGTGTTAATGAAAATGCTTTGTACATTGACATTCCAGAGGAAATTCATCTTCCGGCAGATGATGCATGGGCGAAGTATTATTGCACAAATCCAACAGAAGGACCATGGATTTTTGGCTATATTATGCAGCCTGAGAATGTATCACCGAGATTTATGCCGTTTGATGCACTTTGGATAAATTCGATAGAACATGTACAAGGCAGAGAATATAAGATTACATTCAAGCATTCACTTGAACAGTATATTCCTATCATAAATATAGGCGATCGTTTTGTGTTTAAGAGTCGCTGGAACTCATATGATTTCGGAGAATACAACAAAGACGGACGTCCGGATTTTTTGGCGGTAAGCTACAGTAAGGATGTTACATTCGATGGGATAAAAACTAATGGAGCGCTTTTGATGTTTGCGCCTGTAGCTTATTGTGACGGAAGAATAGTGTTTCAGAATTGCGAAATGTCAGTAACACCAAATTCACTTATAACATCAGCAGCGGACGGAATTCATTTGTCAACCAATCGATTTGGCGTTATTATTGAAAATTGTAATCTTAATAATTCGCTTGATGACCTTATAAATACAGAGGCATATTGCGGTGAAATAGTAAAAATAATTGATAATTATACTTATGAAACGTCAAGAGATATGTTCTGTAAGATAGGCGATGAAATAAAGTTTTTTGATGTGTCAAATCATGCAGTGGTAGGCAAAGCTTTTCTGACAAAGGTGGAGCAAACCGAGAATGGAATGTATAGGTTAACCTTGGATAGAACAGTTGAAGGAGTTGTTTCGACCGAAGATGCGAGTAATCCGACTGTAATATACAATATGAATGCTGCTAATAACGGTAATATTGTAAGAAACAATAGACTTACCAATTCAAGACGGCATGCATATATAATCAGATCTGAAAATTCGATTATTGAAGGCAATTATATGGAGAATAATGTTGGGGCGGCAACTGAAGCGGCAAATGAAATTCACGGCGGAGTTAACGAAGGACTGTTCCCGTCATCGCTTACGTTCAGGAATAATACCGTTAAGAGCGATGGTATCAGTTCAAAATATAGTCCGTTAAATATATATTCATGGTATGCGCGGCAAGGCGACCAAAAAGCCATAGACGGAGTGCTTATAGAAAATAATACAATAGATGTACCGAGTGTAAATGGTTCAATAAGAATAAATTCTGTAAATGGTCTGTATATGCTTAACAATACTATAAAAAGCAATGCCGAGTTCGACAGAGATGTATCTCCTATAACAATATCAAATTCAAACATAGCCCAAATAGATGGTGTAGATTTTTCATATAAACAAAATGTTTCTGCAGTTATAAATATTACAGGCTGTGAAGTAAACGAAAACGATATAACAAATATTAAACTAATAGGAGAGAATACGGCAATGCCATATTCAATAAAGTAGAATAATTATCAGAGAATAATTATATAAAATTTTATTACAAAAGGAGTGTTTTTTATGAAACAAAGTTTAGCAAAGCGGCTTTTAAGCACATCAGTGGCGATTATCGCCGCAATGCAGTGCATGGCTGCCACCGTGAGCGTGTCTGCTGCGGATATGGTATCTGTCTATAAAAAAACGGATGCCTATTCGTCCTGCAAAGGAGAACAAGGCAAAGACGGCTGGTATTTTATGTACAAGGACAGTAAGGGCGCATACATAGACATGACATGGACGGACAATAAATTTAAAGGTATCGGAGGCGAAAGTGTTGACGAACATTTTATAGTACCCGGTTATGATGCTCCGACTGTAGTAGGTTGGGAAGCACCGTATACCGGTACGGTAACACTGACTGCTCAGGATAATACTGTGTATCGTGACGGACCAAACCCCACAGGTGAAAATGTAATTGCAACAATGAAATTGAATAATGAAATTTTAACAGACGATAACAATCAAAAAACACAGTGGGTATTTGATAACACATGTTATAATGGTTCTGGAAATCAGTCATATACTGTGACAAACCTTCACATTAATAAAGGAGATATGATATACCACGAGGTAGATTGCGGAACAAACAATACTGGTGCAGAAATATACTGGAAACCTGTCATAACATATACGGAAATAGAGCAGGAATTTGATCCAACAAGGAAGGAATATGAAAAGACGGATGCGTATACAAACAGTAACGGTTTGCAAGGTTATGACGGCTGGTATTATTTAAAGAAAGATAAGGCAAGCGGTGAATATACACAGATTGCTTGGAACGAGACAAACCAAATTTATGGTTCATGGGACGGTTCATATGTAAACGAACATTTTGTAATGGGAGATGTTAACGCGACGACGTCAATTGCGTGGAAAGCGCCGTTTTCGGGAACCGTAACGCTACGTGCAACGCAAGACATTGTATATCGTGAGAATCCGTCTAAAGATCAGAACGGTTCAGACATAACCGCAGCTATACGAATAAATGATGAACAGTTAAAGCAAAATGACGAGACAGATGCGAAATGGACTTTTACTAATCAACAAAATCATGAAAATGGCTTCCAAGCATATGTGATAGAAGGAATACATGTAAATAAGGGAGACATAATATATCATGAGGTAGACTGTGGAGGAAATCGTACAGCCGCTCAGGTTTACTGGAAGCCTATTGTAAAATATACTGCGTTTGATCCAGAGGAAACAGAACAAAAAATATATTTTATTAATACCATTACGGATTACAAGAATTATGCCGATATAGTAAACAGCACAGATTCATCAGCGTGTGCAAAGCTTATGGCGGATATTGAATGGAACAGAAACACCCCGCAGTTAATGAATTTTGCTGGAACAATAGACGGAAATAACCATAAGATTACTCTTCGCGGAAATTCAATGATTGAATCTGCCAGAGATGGTGCAGTCATAAAAAATCTTATTATTGACGGAGCAGTCAAAATGGAAAGTAATGCTGCTGCACTTATTTCAAATACTGCAGGTGATACAGGCACGGTAACTATTGAAAAATGTATGAATCTTGCTGATGTTGAGGCAACAGGAGATTATGCTGCAGGATTTGTTGCTAATGGTGTTGATGGTGTAATGGTTAATATAAATAATAGCTACAGCAATGCTATTGTAAAGAGCGCCGGAGAAAATGCGGATCCTTTAGCAAATAAACAATCGACTTTTACAAATTGCTGGTATCTTAAAAATGGTACCAAAAAGGGTGAGGAATTTGTAAATCCAACGGTAAGCATGGCAGCATCTGCGGAGCAGTTTGCCAGTGGAGCAGTTGCATATGGCTTAAATGCCGCTGCAAGCGATTTTATATTTACCCAGAAAATCGGGACTGATTTAAATCCGGTTGTAGCATCAGAGAACAGCGCTAAGGTATATAGGACAGACACGGATGAATATTCAAACAATGATGGTGCATTTATTGCAAAGAATGGTAACAGCACAATGGTATGTTCATCTAAAGATGCACAATTGATATTTGCACAGTACAAAAATGATGAGATGACTGTTGTTGATATGCAGTCTATAACGGCCGGTGAGATTATAAGATCTGATATTACATATAATCAAGATACTGATTATTACAGAATTTTCGTGTGGGAGAATTTTGACAATATAGTTCCGATATGCCCGCATTTTGAATATGCAATACAGTAAAAAGTCCCAAAAACAGCTTTGAAAATAGCTGAAATCACTTGACAAATTAAAGAATGGATTTGATATAATATGAATGAATACATTAAGCCTAAAAGAATTATTTGTGAGAAAGACATTATTAATTCCATACATATACTAAAAAGCAATCTTAATCAAGCCGTTTTTAATGATATAAACTGTATTAAGATAAAAAAAGGAGGACATATTCTTCTGGATTTTGGCAAAGAATTAAATGGGGGAATTGTTCTTACAATACAATCCGTATCTTGTGATAATGCAAAGATAAGAATGGTTTTTGGCGAAAGTGTTATGGAGTCATTGTCTGATTTTGGGAAAAAGAATGCTCAAAATAACCACTCTATTAGGGATATGACCGTAGATGCTGTTTATATGAGTACTCAAAGATTTGGCGAAACAGGTTTTAGATTTATAAAGCTTGAAGCAATCAATGGTGACATTTCGGTTAGAAGTATACAGGCAGTTAATGATATAAGAAATGTTGAATCTTTGGGGAATTTTGAATGTAATGATGAACTCTTGAATGAAATTTGGAAAACAGGCGTGTACACAGTTAAGTTGAATATGCATGAGTATCTTTGGGATGGAGTAAAACGCGACAGACTTGTATGGATAGGAGATATGCATCCAGAAACATCGGTTATTAAGTCTGTATTTGGAAACGATGAATGTGTTAGACGAAGTCTTGACCTCATAAAAAATGAAACAAAAGGCGATTGGATGAATGGTATTCCAACATATACGTTTTGGTGGGTAATTATTCACTATGATTTATATATGCATTGGGGAGACATAGAATATCTCAGCGAACAACGTGATTACATGATTGATGTTGCAAATAAAATGTTCCATATTATTGATGCTGATTTCAAATTAGATAATATTGACGGTTTGTTTGTTGACTGGAGTAGCCGAGGGCAGGACTGTGAAATAGAAGGTGTTAAATCAATTGCTTGCATTGCATTAAAATATTTAAAGCAAATGCTTGAGATCATGGATGAGGTAGAATGTTCAGCAAAATGTAAAGTATATTATGATTTTTTAAAGAATAAAAAGGTCGATGATGAGTTGGAATTAAATAATCGTATTGCCGCATTAACTGTACTTGCTCAAAGAAGCTCTCAAAAATCAGTTGATAAGACATTAAGCACAACTGAAAATGAAATGTCGTGCTTTATGGGATTTTACATATTGAAGGCATTATCTAAAATGGGAAACAATTCAAGAGCACTTCACATTATAAGAAACTATTGGGGTGCAATGCTCAATCTTGGTGCAACTACATTTTGGGAAGAATTTAATATGAAATGGGCAAAAAATGCAGCAAGAATCGATGAAATTGTCCATGATGGCAAAGACGATATTCATGGCGATTTTGGCGAACATTGTTATAAACAATATAGACTCAGTTTATGTCATGGATGGGCAAGCGGTCCGACATCGTTTTTATCTGAGAATATCGCTGGAATTGAAATTTTAGAGCCGGGGTGTAAGAAAATTAAGATTTGTCCCGATCTTGCAGGACTTGAATGGGTTAATATAGATTTTCCGACACCTTACGGAATTGTGAGAATAGAATGCAGATGTGTGGATGATAAAACAAATACAAATGTCACGGCACCTGATGGAGTGGAAATTGTTTATTGACAAGTTTATTAAAAAAGAATTAAAAATTATTGAATAAAACGAGAAAGGATAATAAAAATGATGAAGAATAATAAGATAAAGAAAATAACCGCAGTAGCGGTTTCGGTAATTATGGCTGCAATGATGCTTTCAGCATGTGGTTCAGGCAGTCCAAGCAAGAGCGCTGATGGTAAGACGATTATAACAGTGGGAGATTGGCCGAGCAAGGATGGCATTGAGAAAGATAATATGGAGGACTCAAAGGCGAAGTTTGAAGCGGCTAATTCCGACATAGAAGTCAAGCCCGATTCATGGCAGTTTGAACTTAAGAGCTTTTATGCTAAAACTGCAGGTGGTCAGCTTCCGACAGTATACAAAACCAACTTTACGGAAGCTCCTCAGATTATTGCCTCAGGATATTCATCCGATTTGACAGCAGCTTTAGAAAAGTACAAACTTGCAGATAAATTCAATAAGAATATTATGAGATTGGTATCGAAGGACGGAAAGGTATTTGCATTCCCATATGCCGCATACGCTTTTGGTATGGCATACAATGTTGATCTTATGG
>NZ_JBKVWU010000098.1:0-8264 GCF_046972485.1 Hominilimicola sp. | reverse complement strand
ATATCTCTTGATACATATTCTACACCTTCGCCAAGAGAAAAGCAACGCTTAATTGTCTCTAATTTTAAACTTGTATCAGGAATACGAGGATGATTTGGTTTATTAATATATTTTTGTTTGATTATATATTCTTTATCAAGTGAACCATGATAATCGGTAATGTCTGCTATTTTCTTTCTGTACCACTCATACAAGGTATGCCTTGATGGATAACCAAGAAGTGTTACTACTGCTTGTACTGATCCCAATCGTTCAAATTCCTTCAACGCTCGCTCTTTCTGTTCTTTTGTATACATTTATTTTACTCCTTTAGGAGTCCAAGAATATGTCCGCACCCCCATTACAGGAGTGTCAAGCGGTTTCGGATATGAAATGACAAAACAGTTGCTTGAAAAAGGTGATGTCGTAATCGGAACAGTTAGGAATACTACAAAGGTTGAGGATTTAATACAAAAATATCCTGTAAATTTTGATTGCCGTATTCTTGACGTGACAGATGTAGCGGCAGTGCAACAGACGGTAAAAGAATCATTTGAAAAGCACGGTAAAATTGATGTTGTTGTAAGTAATGCAGGCTACGGCTTGTTTGGATGTGCAGAGGAATTGTCGGATGATGAAATCAATCACATCATTGCAACTAATTTGACAGGCTCAATTCAGCTTATAAAAACTTCACTTCCTTATTTAAGAAAACAAGGCGGCGGAAGAATTATTCAATTGTCATCATACGGCGGTCAGGTTGCATATCCAGCAAATTCAATGTACCATGCCACAAAATTCGGCATTGAGGGATTCTGTGAAGCTGTTGCACAGGAAGTGGCACAGTTTAATATTGGTGTAACCATTGTAGAGCCGGGAGGTGCGAGAACAGAATTCCGTTACGGCAGTGCAAAGGTTGCAAATCTTATGGACGAGTATGAAAGCTGTCATGGCTTTTTGAATATGCTTGACGCGTCAAAGGGACTTGCACCCGGAGATCCGGCAAAAATGGCACAACGCATAATTGAAAGCGTTGATATGGAAAAAGCACCGCTTAGAATGGTGCTCGGCTCACAAGCACTGTCGGCAACGATTGAAAGATTAAAAGAAAGAATTGCGGATTACGAAACACAAACAGAACTTGCCACTTCGACAGATATAAAAGGAGAGTAGTTAAACATTAGTCGATTTGAGGTTAATTCTTGGGTTGATGAATTAAATAAATAATGATATAATAAAAGTGAATAATCAGCAAAATTAAGCGACTTCGCCGCAAAATGCGGCAAGCCGCATTTTGTGCGTTGAAGGTGAATTTATGGAACAGAACGAAATCAGAAAATTATTGCAAAATGTTGCAAACGGAGATATTTCGGTTGACGACGCATTGCTTCATATAAAAAATGAGCCGTTTGAGGATTTGGGATATGCAAAACCTGATTTTCACAGAAAAATGCGTCAGGGTGTATCGGAAGTGATTTACGGCGCAGGAAAAACCGCCGAACAAATAATAGGAATTTCAAAATCATTTGCCAAGCATGGACAAAAAGATATTTTAATTACAAGACTTGACAAAACAAAGGCAGAGAAAATCAACAAAGAAATTCCGCTTGATTATCACGATACGGCAAATATCGGTATTATCGGCTCTATGCCGAAAGAACGTGTCGGGAAAATTGTTATAGCAACGGGCGGAACAAGTGATATACCTGTTGCGGAGGAAGCGGCAATTACAGCTGAAATGCTTGGCAACAATACTGTACGTCTGTATGATGTCGGCGTTGCCGGTATCCACAGATTGCTTACGCATACGGAAGAAATAATGACCGCTCGTGTTGTTATTGCAATCGCAGGAATGGAGGGCGCACTTGCAAGCGTTATCGGCGGACTTGCGGATTGTCCTGTTATAGCTGTTCCGACAAGCGTGGGTTACGGTGCGTCTTTCGGAGGTATAGCGGCACTTTTGTCAATGCTTAATTCATGTGCAAGCGGCGTAAGCGTTGTAAATATCGATAATGGTTTCGGAGCGGCATTTCAAGCAAGTATGATAAATCATATGGGAGGACTTAATGAATGAAAACTTTATATATTGAATGTAATATGGGTGCGGCAGGTGATATGTTGATGTCTGCATTGTTGGAGCTGCACCCAAATGCAGAGGATTTTTTGAATAGGTTAAATGCACTTGGTATTCCGAATGTGACCGTAAGTAAGACGTCAAGCGTGAAGTGTGGCATAACGGGAACACATGTAGATGTAAGCGTAAACGGTGAACATGAGGACGAGCATATGCACGAACACCACGACCATCATGAACATCACGACCACCATGAGCACCACGAACACGAGCATCACGACCATCATCATGAGCATCACCACCACCATCACCATACGGGTATGCACGAAATCGAACATATCATAGAACATTTTGATGTTCCCGAAAATGTACGCACAGATATATTGGCGGTATATCATTTGATTGCGGAGGCTGAAAGCCACGCACATGGTTGTGAAATCAATCAAATACATTTTTACGAGGTTGGACAAATGGATGCAGTAGCGGATATTACAGGCGTCTGTATGCTGATAAATGAGTTGGGTATTGATAAAATTATCGCTTCACCAATCCATGTCGGTTGCGGTCAAGTGCAGTGTGCGCATGGAATATTGCCTGTTCCTGCACCGGCAACGGCATATATATTAAAGGATATTCCGATTTACGGCGGAAGTGTTCATGGTGAATTGTGTACGCCGACAGGTGCGGCACTTTTGGCACATTTTGCAGACGAGTTTGGCAATATGCCTGTTATGCGTGTTTCAAAAATAGGGTACGGAATGGGTAAAAAGGACTTTGATACGGCAAATTGTATTCGTGTTATGCTCGGTGAAACGGAAAGTGAAGCACAACAGGTTTTAGAGTTGAAATGTAATATTGACGATATGACTGCGGAGGGAATCGGCTATGCAACAGAGCAACTTCTGAAATTGGGAGCGGTTGACGTGTTTACCGTGCCAATCGGTATGAAAAAGAACCGCCCGGGAACTTTGCTTTCATGTATCTGCAAAATTTCGGACAAGGAAACAATAGTAAATGCAATATTCAGATACACTTCTACAATAGGTATTAGACAAAATATTTGTGAACGTTACATACTTGAAAGAACAGAAAACACAGTAAAAACAAAGTATGGAGATGTTCGTGTTAAACAGTCGGAGGGGTATGGCGTAAAACGTGTAAACACCGAATATGACGACGTTGCAAAAATTTCGGACGAACTTGGTATTTCCATAAGCGAAACACGCAGATTGATAGGAGAGGAATTAGAGAAAAATGAACAGTAAGTATGAGAAAATGATAGAGAATTTGAAATCGTTGGGCAGTGTCGCAGTGGCATTTTCCGGCGGCGTGGATTCTACGTTTTTGCTAAAGGCGGCAAAGGAAGCACTCGGAAATAATGCTCTTGCCGTTACGGTACGCTCATGTATAATTCCGAGTAATGAATTTTGCGAATCGGAGGAATTTTGCAAAAGTGAAAATATTCGTCATATTATTTGTGATGTCAACCCACTTGATATAGACGGTTTTGCGGATAATCCGACAAATCGTTGTTATATCTGCAAAAAGGAAATATTCAGCCTTATAAAGAAAGTCGCCGTAGAAAACGGTGTAAATGCGGTTGCGGAAGGCTCAAACCTTGATGATAACGGCGACTATCGTCCCGGTATGAAAGCAATTCATGAATTGGGAGTATTAAGCCCTCTGCAAACGGCAGGATTTACAAAACAGGAAATTCGAGATGTATCCGAAGAACTCGGACTTCCTACTTGGAATAAACCGTCTTTCGCTTGCCTTGCTTCACGTTTTGTGTACGGTGAAAAAATCACCGCTGAAAAACTTGAAAGAGTCGGAAAAGCGGAACAAATATTGCGCAATTCAGGATTTAAACAGTTTAGAGTTCGTATTCATGGCGATATTGCCCGAATAGAATTGCTGCCGGAGGACTTTGAAAAAATGCTTGAAATGAGAGAAGAATTATATGCGAGTGTAAAAGCTCTTGGCTTTTCTTATGTGACTATGGATTTACAAGGTTATCGTACAGGTAGCATGAACGAAGTAATTGCGACTGATAAATAATGAACTGTACGAAAATATCGTACAGTTGAAAATGAATATACACCCAAACAAACCGCACCGATAAGCTGTTTCGATGCATTTGTTTGAAACTGAAAAAACGGTGAAGCATTAGATAAAATGCAGGCGAATTTAAAGCACAAAAAGATTTATGCGAACGGGATAAAGAAAGAGCGTGACTGCAAGTAGGAGAAAACAGGCAAGCTGATGAACCGCCTCCAATTAGTTAGATTTTGGGTCTGACTTTTGGGGGCGGTTCAATAAAGCTTGTCTTTATTTATTGTTATATTAGATTACAATATATCATTTTATTTTGTGTATGACTTTCTGAGCATTTAAACATATCAATAGCCATATCCCTAATGCCGTTCCTACGGCAGAGGGAGCGATTGAGATAGCGATTACGGAAACACCATTTACAATTCACGGAAGTAAAAGCCTTGTTTTAGGTTATGGTAAAATCGGAAAAATATTATCAAAGGATTTATATGCCCTGGGTGCTCAAACATATGTGGAGGCACGAAAATATGCCGATCTTGCCATGATTGAGGGACATGGATATGAGCCGTTGCCGCTTGACAACTTAAAAGACCACATACACGAATTTGATATAATTTTCAACACTATACCTTCGCTGATTTTGGACGATGAAATTTTAACAAAAGTCAAAAAAGACGCTCTTATTATCGACCTTGCCTCCAAACCGGGGGGAATTGATTTTGACGCCGCAAAAACATACGGTTTAAAAGTAATTTGGGCATTGTCGTTACCGGGTAAAATTGCTCCCGTTTCGTCCGGAGCAATTATCAAAGACACGATTATGAATATTATCAAAGAATTGGGGGTGTAATAAATGGATTGGGAAAATAAAACCATTGGTTTTGCAATGTGCGGTTCATTCTGCACTTTCAAAAAAGCAATGGGGGTACTTGAAAAGCTCACGCAAACCGGTGCGAATGTTATACCTATTATGAGTGAGATGTCTTACAACACCGACACGCGATTTGGCAAAGCAGAAGATTTTCGTACCAACATAACAAATCTAACCGGCAACAACATTATATGCTGTGTTAAAGACGCAGAGCCGATTGGCCCGAAAAACTTACTCGACCTACTTGTTGTACTGCCATGCACGGGAAACACTCTTGCAAAAATTGCAAACGGAATTGCCGACACATCTGTTACCATGGCAGTAAAAGCACATTTAAGAAACCAAAAGCCCGTACTTTTAGCAGTATCCACCAACGACGGACTCGGTACTGCCGCTAAAAATATAGGAACACTTCTAAACTGCAAAAATCTATATTTTCTGCCTTTCTCACAAGATGACTACATAAAAAAGCCGAACTCACTTGTAGCCGACTTTGAAAAATTACCCGACGCGGCAATCGCCGCCTTTGAGGGCAGACAGCTCCAGCCTGTGCTGGGCTTTTAATATAGATTCCGTATGACAAAGAATACCGACTTCTGTTTGAAGTCGGTATTTTAAATTAATCAATTTCTTTGATTTTTGCAATCAGATCCGTATACAGTCTTTCAACTGCATTATACAATTCGTCACAATTATCAATGACCCTGCTTCTGAGTTTTTCTGTAAGTTTATAGCTTGCCTCATACAGTCTTTCAAAGCCCAAATTTGAGCAAACACCTTTTAGCGTATGTATTGCACAAAAAGCCTTTTCAGCGTCATTTTTTTTTAAGCCGTCTTTCAAATCATTAAAAGATGGATCTTCAGGGAACTTAAAAACAAACTTTTTAATCATATCTTCATCACAAAGTCTTTTGATAACGTCTTTATAATCTGAATCAATTTGCTCATAAAACTCTTTTAATGTCATCTGTTTTTCTCCTTTGTTTTTCTCCTTTGTTTTATAATGTATTCATGTTCATATCTCGTTCTATTTCCTGAATTGTTTTTTTATACGTTTCCTTTTTCACAGAACCACTGCCGTCAAGTTCGGTTTTTATTCTGTCTTGAATTTCAACCAGACATTCCAAAAGCAATGGATTAAATGCACCATATTCGCCGTTTAAAATCATTTCCATAGCCTTTTCATGTGAAAATGCTTTCTTATATACACGCTCACTCACAAGTTCGTCATATACATCTGCTATTGAAACAATTTGAGCCGATATAGGAATTTCATCACCCTTCAAGCCGTCGGGATAACCCTTACCGTCATATCGTTCGTGATGCCAACGGACTATCTCACAAGCCGTTTTTACCAACGGTTCGTCTTGATACAATTCAAGATTTTTCAGCATTTTCTCACCTATCACGGTATGTTCTTTCATAATCTCATATTCTTCTTTTGTAAACTTGCCGGGTTTATTCAATATTTCTTCCGGAATACCGATTTTTCCTATATCATGAAGTACCGAACCATTTGTTATATAAAAACGTTTTGACCATGAAAGATAATACTTATCCGTTTTTTGAACAATTTTTTCCAAAAGCATTCCGGTCAGTGTGCTTATATTTCTGACGTGCATACCGCTCTCACTGTTTCTGAATTCAACGATTTGGCTCAGTATGCCTATCATCATTTTATTGTTTTTCTCTTTTTCATAAACTTGATCGGTTATCAAATTTATAAGCCGTCTTTGTTTAGCGTACAATTTTATAGTGTTTAAAACACGCTGATAAACAATCTTTGCGTCAAACGGTCTGCTTATATAATCCGACACACCCATTTCATATGCGCGTCTTATATATTGATTAGAATCTTCGCTTGAAATCAGAATTACAGGAATATCTTCAATCCAATTATTGTTATTCATATAATTAAGCACTTCAAAGCCGTCCATACCCGGCATAACAATATCAAGCAAAATAATATCTATACCGGTGCCGTACTTTTCGATTATTTCAAGACATTCTTCGCCGCTTGCCGCATTGATGATCTCATAATCCGATTTCAGCACTTCCGTCAAAATCATTCTGTTCATATATGAATCGTCAACCACAAGCACGCGTTGTCGGTCTTTTACTTCTGATTCATTGTCAATGACGCCAAACTCATTTTCTTCGGTTACAACCATACCTTTTTGTTGGCTTTTTGCCTGCAACATCAACTTATCGGCACGGTACATAGCCGATTCAATCGTTTCGTTATGAGTCATAACTCCGCCTATGCTGACAGACAAACGTATTTTTGAATATCCGTCAACCTTAGCCTCTTTGATTCTTGTTCGTATCTGTTGAAGTTTTTTATTAAAGATATTGCTATGTATACCCGGGAGCACAAGTAAAAATTCATCTCCGCCAAGACGAATAATCTTATCTGAACTTCTTATACATTTTTTGATTGCGCTGACGATCGTTTCAAGTGCCATATCTCCTGCGTTGTGACCGTAGAAATCATTATAAAGTTTGAAATCGTCTAAATCAATCATTGCGACACCGACATTTTCATTCAAATCTTTAATATTATCTTCGTAATAACGTCTGTTGTAAACACCTGTCAGAGGGTCGCGATAAAGTTCGTTTTTGTAACCGGTTAAGTTATTCATTAGAATTCTTCTGCCATCGTTATCTATAAGATTTTCATTGTCGAGACGGTGTATCATTTCCATAACGCAAGGTACTCCGTCAATCTCCAAATACTTTGCAATTATTTGATATACATCATTTTCTAAACATTCAAGCTTTGTATATTGCTTTTTTTGGGTCAAAGCTTTTTCGGACACACAGTTTTCACATTGCTTGTCCTTGTTCCAAAAATCATAACATCTGCACATATTCTCATTAAGTTCCGGTTCTTGACCGCATTTCATTCTGCGAATATCTGTGGATTTTATAATTCGTACAACATCAAAAACTTCTCTGTAAATTTTCATTTTTTCTTCAGCCTGTTTAGTTGTCAATTTTATATTTGAATCCATTAATTTACCTCCTCATTATAATATCAAACTAAACAATAACAAAATATACCAATTTAGGCTAAGTGCTTTTGTAAAATTAATCCTTTTTATGGAATTTAAAATTTTTTTCGCTACTTTATTGTATAATATTATACGAAAAAAGTCAACATTTATAACTGCATTTATCGCCGTCTTTTGAACTTTTATGCAATTTTGCATTAAAAAAGCGACTACCAAGTGAACCGACCCCCAAAAGTTAGACCAAAAATCTAACTATTGGGAGGTCGGTTTT
>NZ_JBKVWU010000097.1:4141-8347 GCF_046972485.1 Hominilimicola sp. | reverse complement strand
GCACAAAACGGTAACGGTATCTTCAGTTACGGCACAGGCACAACTGTAAACGTATCCGATTCAACTATTACAACAACTGCCGATAATTCCGGAGGTATTCAGACAACAGGCGGCGGTACAACAAATGCTACAAACCTAACTGTAAACACAAGCGGCAACTCTGCCGCAGCAATTCGTTCGGACAGAGGCGGCGGTACAGTGGTTGTTGACAAAGGTACTTATACTTCAAACGGTTACAACTCCCCTGCCGTATATTCAACAGCCGACATAACTGTTTCAAATGCCACTCTTACCGCAAACAATTCTGAGTCACTTGTAATTGAGGGTAAAAACTCAATCAAGCTTAATAATTGTGACGTATTGGGCAATATGAGTTCTACGGAAGGCAGCAGTTCTGACGAAAACGTACACAGCGTTATGATTTATCAATCAATGTCAGGTGACGCAGAAGTCGGAACATCTGAATTTGATATGACAGGCGGTTCTCTGACAGGTAATAACGGAGATATGTTCTATATTACAAATACTCACTCAATCATCAATTTGTCAAACGTTGATATTACCAACAAAGACGCTGACGCTTATTTAATGCGTGTTACAGGTAACAGCGCTGCAAGAGGTTGGGGCAAAGCAGGTGCAAACGGCGCACAAGTTGAATTTACCGCATCAAATCAAACGCTTAACGGCGATATTGCAGTAGATACCGTTTCCACTCTTAATATGACTCTTACAGATTCATCTGATTTTACAGGTACAATAAACATCATTGACAACGCACAAAACGGCACTGCTGTTGATAATAATGCTGTTGTTACAATCGACTCCGACAATACTTGGACTTTGACAGGCGACTGTACTGTAACAAGTCTTGAAAATAACGGTACAATAAACTTCAACGGTCACACAATAACCCTTGCAGACGGTACTGTTTTAAGCAAATAAACACATACAAAAAATGAGCCTTGAAAGTACAGACATAGCCTTGAATTATCAGCATAAAATTATCCAAGAATATGTTCGCACCCCCGACTCAAAAATGATGTTTTCGTAGGGTTACAGCCACTTTGGAATAGCAATCCCGAAGTTAAAATCTATGCTGTTGCATAAATTTTGCATGATAAAACTCCGATGTGAAATACATCGGAGTTTTGTTATATGAGTATCATTTCATTTTATTAAGATACATATTAATATTACCATTGAAGTCTTTGTCACACGCACACATTGCTAACAAATGAGCTACATATCCGTTTTTGGTACTACCGCCGTAAAATTTGTACATAACATTATCTTTATAATTAATATTTCTTGTTCCCGTTTCTTTTAATAGACTACTGAAATTACTCATATTAGGATTTACAATTTTTGCTTCATCAGATGCGAAATCAACAAATCTGACAGGTAAGTTATCATAATCATCTATTGTTTCTGCGGATTGTTTTTTCTTTACATACCTCGTATTATCTACTTCATACCACTTATCTGATACTTGGCAGAAAACCATAAATATTTTTTGTGTATCTTTATAACATAATACCCCCAATGCCGAATCGTTCACTCCGGAATTTTTACTTACATTCCAAAATTCGTAAACAATCATATCTTCACCAAATATTTTTCTTTCTTCGACAATTGCTTGGTCTAAACTGATAGGATACTCGTAAAATGCCACATCGTCCCATTTAAAGCTTTTATCTTGTTCTTCTTTTTCGGCATATCCTTTATCCTGCACCATTTGATTGTGTTTTTCAATAAATTCTTCTATGGTCATTTTAAACTGTCTTCCTGTACCTTTTTTATGAACTTCGGTATATGAATTTTCCGTCCCTGTTGATGTGTCTATAACTGTATAATCATCCGTTTGGGAACCAGAATTACTGCTATCCTTTGCGTCCAAATTAAATGTAGTATATTCAACACTGTCTTCCTTTCCGGGTTCGTAAAATTTACACTCAACGGAATTTTCATTAAATTTGAATTTGTAGGCTATCTCTGTTAACTGACCGTCAATCTTGTATGTTCCGTCAGCCAAAGCGGTAGTTTCATCAATAAAGTTTCCTTGAGTCGCTGTCATTTCCACATCGTGTCTTGGAGGTTTATACGCATACTCAAAATCAATGATTTTTCCATCTATTTCTTTAATTTTTAAAGTGTGCTGTGATTCGTATTTTGTTCCTTCCTCATTTTTAACTGTATATGTACCTATATACTTTGAGTAATCCCTGCTTGTTTGGGCTGTTGTTTTTGCTAAAGTGTTATCTGTTTGTTGCTCACTTTGTTGCTCACTTTGTTGCTCATTTTCTTTATGACTGTCAGGCGTTAAAACATTTTTAGCAACAGGTATAATTATAAGACACGCAATCAATAATATCAGCAATACAATTATTAACTTTTTCGTATGTTTTTTATTGTTTTCTTCATTTTCAATTTTAGTTCCGCAATTTATACAAAACTTAGTCCCCTCTGCCAATTCTTTTCCGCAGTTCTTGCAAAATTTATTCATTGTAATACCTCCCTACCATTATTGCAGCGGTGGTGCGTTCCAAAGCGGATTTTCGTGCATTTCCGAAATCAATCTTGTTTTTTGTTCTTCTCTTGTTGCTTCTTTTTGTTTTCCGTCAACATTATCATCTTCGTCAATCCATACTAAATACACAATTAACTGATTAGGAACGTGTTCAAATCCTTTTTTTGCTACTCCCGATATAATGTATCTATTATATTCATCTGTATCTTCAATTGTATAATCAAATCCATAATTAACTTTTTCAAGATACTCTATTATAAAATCATCATCTTTTTTGTACTTATTAGCCGTTGTTTCACTGCTTGTACTATATTCTGTACTGCCATTATCTTTATAACTGCTATTCGCACTGCTTGATGTTTCTGTGCTTGAAGTATTTGAATTGTCATCTAAATTTTTATGTAGTGCAACCGTATTTACTTTATCCATAACAGGAGTCATTACAAGACATATGATTAACGATATAAACAATACTATTGCCGACTTTTTCATATTAGCACTTTGTTTTGTTAAATTAGGGTTTAATGCACGATATTTAATTAATTCCTTATTTATAAAATTATATTTTATAAATGCTATAATACAAACAGGCAAAACTAATACTTTTGTTACTACCGACAATACAGATAATATGTTTAGTATCAATTTCAGCACACCGTCATCAAACCAAAATGCTTTATCATAAAACGGAATTAATATAAGTGTAGTGGCTATAAATGTGATAATTGTATAAATACATGATTTTCGTTTCTTTTCTGCTTTGACGTAATCATCATTATTATTTATATTACATTCAAAGAAGCGTTTCACAGCATTTTTTGTTTTATTGACAGTTTCGTCCTTTACCGCTTTAAATTCATCACTTTTCAAATATTCTTGCGTCTGTTTTGCTTTTTCAACAACACTGTTTTTTACGTTCTGCATCTGTTCGCTCTGCAAAAACTCTTGCGATTTATTTACTACATTCTTTGCAGCTTTTATCGTTTCGTCTTTCAAATTTTGTGTCTGCTCATTCAGTAAATTACCCTGTTGTTGATTTTGTGTCTTCTGAATGATACTATCCTCGTTTTCAACTTCAGTTCCACAATTCATGCAAAATTTAGTATCCTCAGTCAATTCTTTCCCACAATTCTTACAAAATTTGCTCATCGTTATCTCCCCTAATTTTAATATTTCTATAAGTATTATATCATATTATGTCTATTTGTCAAGGTTTACGTCTTGTATATTGTGTCAATGAACAACAAATTATATTAAAATAATATAAAGGAGGCGATTCAGTGAACAATATCAATTACGTCAATCTCGGCGAAAAAATTAAATCTACTCGCAAAGAACGCGGATACACCCAAGAAAAATTGGCAGAAATATGCGACATTTCCACAGGTTTTCTCGGGCATATCGAACGTGGTACAAGAAAGCTTTCTTTAGATACATTATTTTGTATCGCAACGGTTTTAAATGTCAGTATAGATTATCTTTTAATAGACTCGGCAAACAAATCAGACAATTTTCTTGAACAAATGGATTCGGTTGCTCGTTCTTTAAATCCGTCAGCCTACAATTCTTTTCGCAAAACCGTTAAAATTCTTGCGGAACATATTGATGAAATGTAACAAAAAAGACTTTCTATATCTACCGTTTTCATTATATCGGTATTCATATAGAAAGTCTTGTAC
>NZ_JBKVWU010000097.1:0-4131 GCF_046972485.1 Hominilimicola sp. | reverse complement strand
GTCTTGTACTTTTTGTCCAATTTTAATTTATTACCAACATTCCGTTGTAATACACATCAACCGTTGATGACACTCCGGTCAAAAACATATAATATTTGCCTTTATGATTATAATGCGGCATTCCGTCCGTACTCAACAAATTATCATACTTCGTCTTTGCCATATCGTATGCCTGCTCGCTTGTGAAAGCCTGTATTGACAAGATGTCATTAATCGATTTACACTCTCCGCTTGTATCTGCCTTAACGTTCACAGTTCTTTTTGCCTTATCATATTCCACTTCCGCACCAAATTGCTCGGCAAATATTTTCAAAGGAATATATATTGTGTCGTTTATCTCGGCAGGCTGACAAGAAGATATTGTTATTTGCTCATACTCGTACGGATACGATGTTTTTATATTTTCATCATGCGTCACATACAAATTCCAATCCATATCATCAAATGACGAAAAGAATATTATTGTCTTGTCATTCATTATTGTAATTCGCTTTTCGCTGTCACCTGCCCAAGTTCCGCTGTCATAATATGCGTCAAGTTTTATCTCACGCGGGAATGTATCATACGGAACATATATTTCATCGTCAATCATAAGCACAGGATTATTTTCAAGTATCACTCTGTTTCCGTTTACATTCATCTGAATGTCTTTTTCCAAAATCTCATCCGCATTTATCGAACTTGACGATTTCGTGTCGGACGTCGTTTTAACGGTTATTTCATTACCGTTTAATTTTAGCGTTCCATCAGTGTTGTCTGTATGAAAATCAACCGTATTATTATTTATCTCAGCCGTAACATTATTTAGACTGTATATACCGCCGTTATCCTGCTGTTGCTTTAAATTAAACGTCATTATGTTATTATCCACACTCAAAACCTCAAGCGAAATATTGCTGTCATTATGCCACGTTCCGATATAATCGTCATATCTATTTTCTATATGTGTCTTTAAATTAATCACAAACACACAGCACACAACCGCTATGCACAAAATTAAAATGGTCAAACCGATTGTCACACCGTTAATAAATTGCATCAACATAGCTCGTTTAAGCTGTTTGATACTTTGGTATCTTTGCATTGGATCAAAACGTTTGCATTTTTGAGCAATTCCTAAAAGTCTGCCTTTCTCACCTGAATATTTCATAAGCTGTTCTATTGTTGCACCGAATGCGTATATATCGGTTTTATAATCGGTAGGCATCATACCAAATTGCTCAACAGGTGCATATCCGACCGTTCCCAAAACTGTTGTATCTTTTCTGACTTCGTTGTTTACAATTCTTGCAATATCATAATCTATCAGCCAAATATGTCCTTCAGAGTTCATAATTATGTTGTCGGGCTTTATATCTCTGTGTATAATACTGCACTTATGCAAAGCCTCCATTGCAGATACAAGCTGTTTGGCTATCGAATTTATTTGACCTTTTGCAAATTCAAAGTGATTTTCCATAAATTCATTTAATGTTATACCTTGAACAAACTCCTCAATCACAACGGTTTTATCCGTCAATTCCACATCATATATCTTCGGAATATGATTGTTATTGATTTTTTGAAGCATTTTATAGATATATCTAATATCATCATTTACAGAACGCTTTATAAATCGTTGATTTGTTTTCGGATTGTAAATCACCTCGATTTTCTGCCTGTCATCATTCTTTAATACTTTTTCTAAAACAAAATCTTCCAAATTCGTCTGCTCCCCTCTTGCAAATAATGTCGATTTATACTATACTGTAAGTATAATACAATGTTAGGAGGATTGTCAATGAAAACCATAACTCAAGAATTACTCGACGGCTTGAAAAATGCCGATGATATAAAGACTTTTCTTGATTTGCATGAACAAGATTTTTTATCACAATCGCTTATTGACTATTTAAACGAATTGATGAACGAAAAAAATATAACCGTTGCACAAGTCGCTAAAAATTCAGGTATCGGTGAATATGTTTATAAAATTTTCAACGGTGAAAGAAATGCAAAACGTGATACACTCGTTGCGATTTCATTCGGTATGCACTTGACTTTTGAAGAAACACAGTTGCTTTTGCGTATTGCAAAATTTGCTATTCTTGATTCACGCGACCGCCGCGACGGAATTATAATTTATGCTTTGATGCACGGTTTAAGTATATTTGAATGTGACGATTTACTTAACAATGATAATCTCATAACCTTGGTATAAAAAAATCTCCGATATTTATTCATCGGAGATTTTTACTGTATAAATTTTAATATTATCAAATTGTGCTTTTGAATAAGCTTTTCCGGCTTTAAAGTTCAGTCCTACAGGCGTTATATCTGTTGTGGCGATTGAATATTTTTATAAGGCACAGTCATTTGAATGACGGTATGTTTCCTGTGCCAATGTTGCCATAACCGTGTCATAAAAACGTTTATCCTCAAACAATTTTGAAAACGCCTTCATCTGTTCTATATAACAATCCTGTGCAACCTGCTTAAACACCTCAGGGAATATCGACTTTGTATAAACTTCCTCATCATTTTTCTGTGCCTGACGGTTTAGTTTCTTGTTTTCCTTTGCCCTGTTGTAAAGAGTTTCAACGATAACTCTGTCGCCCTCCGAAAAAATACCGTCAAACCGTTCATTTATTTTGCTGATTATTTCTTCAAGCAAAGCATCTTCTTCGGGCATAAATCCTGCCGTTTTTAATGACTTCGGATTTTTGAGCGTTTTTGCTGTTTCCGCCGGTGCTAAACCAATATCTCCGTGAAAATCCTCTTGGTCTTTCACCTCATCTTCCGCAAGTCCTTCAAGCTCGGCATATTCCCTTACAGTATCTTTGATTTTTTCTAAATGTTCTCAGTGGTTTGTTGTATACGTTTTTAAACACTCACGTACACTGTATTGATAAAGAAAAGCCTGTACATTCCGTAATTTCTTCTATCGGCATATAGTATTTATGAGCATACTGTGTACTTTTGTAAGTCTTAAATCACCACGTTCCAACGTGTAACATGTGTTGTCGTAAAACAAGTACCTTTTGCCCGATAACTGCAAATATATTTTGTAAGTATCATGATAATGTTGAACAGACATATTGTGCTTGTTTTCACTTTTCAAATATTGAACATATAACTCGTTATGTGAAGAAAATGCTGTTCTTTTCATATCCTTTTACCTCTTTGTGTAATGATACATTAATATTATCACATTTTCTTGTCGTTGGCAATTATGAGTTCACAATCGCCGTTCTGCTATCGGCATCCCAATCTACGTCATATCCCATATTTTCCGAAAGGAAACGTAGCGGTACCATTGTTTTATCATTTATCAATCTTGCAGGCACGTCCATTTTAGCGGGTTTATTATTTATTCTTGCGTTGACGTTATCTATTGAAAATGTTACTGCCTTATTATCAAGCGTTGCTGTTGCTGTCTGAGTTTCGCTATCCCATTCAACATCTGCTCCCATTTGCTCGAACAAAAATCTCATAGGCACAAGCGTGCTGCCGTCTTCGATAATCGGCGGTTCATCAAAGCCGAGAATATCATCGTTAAACTTCACATAAACAGGATTATTAGGCAATTTTTCACGCAGCTGTGAAAATACTTCTTCCTTATCACCAACATAATAGTCACGATAGTCTTCTATTACTATCTCATCTCCTAATTCGAATACTTTCTGTATAACGTTCGTCTTTATATCTATAGGAAGATACGCCCAATATACACCATCATTTGAGAATGCTAATACAGTATTGTTTTCAGTTTTATATTCATTATCAGGCACCACTTCACAAATGTATGAACCTACTTTACTTACACGACAAGGTTCATGTGCTTCATATTTTATATCAATGAGCTTGTCGTCAGAATACAGCATATGATTAATGAATAATTTATCATTTATCTTTTGCATATTAATACCATCACCATAGAATGATTTTATTATGTCATTTTCAACTTTTGTCCATTCAACACAGTCTGTGCTATAATAAATTTCAAATGAAAATCTATATGCTTTCAAAATACCACTGGAAGGGTCACCGTTAACTCTATACATAGGTAAAACATTTTCCGTTGCTATAAAAATCTTATCATCTATGAATTCCAAATTATTTATAAGATTAGGAATTTGATATGTATTCAGT
>NZ_JBKVWU010000096.1:0-8361 GCF_046972485.1 Hominilimicola sp. | reverse complement strand
CAGTAAATCCGACAGACAAACCGGAGGTGACACCGACAGTAAATCCGACAGACAAACCGGAGGTGACACCGACAGTAAATCCAACGGATAAACCGGAGGTGACACCGACAACAGTGCCGACAGCAACACCAACGATTGAACCGACGGAAGAACCTAAGGATGAACTTTTACCGGAAGGTTACAGTTTTGTAGATATTGCGTCTAACGGAAATAATCTTGTCGCAATGGCAAAGGATGAGGGCAGAACAGTTGCTCAGCTTTGTTATTCAAAAGACGGCGGTAAAACATGGAAGGCAAGTGAAAATCAACCGTTAGCAGAAAAAGCAACAATCTCAAGTAACAAAAATTCACAACAACAGTTAGTATATTGGAAAGCAAATAATATTTTTGTAGCTCACGGTGCGGCAAGTACATACACATCAACAGACGGCGTGACTTGGACAGAAAATACGGCATTGCATTGGACCACAAATACAATGCTGACAACATCGGGTAATCAACTTGCATTCGGTGGACAAGATTCAGCTAACGCAACGGCTGATTTACAGACTAAACAATTTGCAAATAACAAATATGTAATTCCTAAATCGTCAGGATATTATGCACAAGTAGCGGTTGCAAAACCGGCAGACAGTGAAGGTAATGTTGCAATGTTCATATGTGACAGGTATAAAGCATATGATTTGAGTTTCCAAGCGACATCACCAAAATATACTTGGACTTTAAAGAATAACAATGCAGGTACAATGACAGAAAATGCTCCTTATGATGCACTATATGCAGAAAAGGCAGACCAATATTTTATGGTAGACGGTTCGGAAAAATTGTATGCAGTAACCGATTCAAAAAATATTGCAAAAATCACTGTTGCTGACGGCGAAAAAATTGTCGGTGTAGGGGCAAGTGACAAATATATAGTAGTAGGAACCGAAAGCGGTAAGTTATATAAAACAGATAACGTGGCCGTAACGGCTGAAACAAAGTGGGAAGAAATTTCGATTGCGGCAGAAGATAAAATATCAGAGCCGTTAAGAAATATCGAATTTACAGATGAAGATACCTTTGTTGCTCTTGGTAATACAAAGTGGTATAATGGTAAGGTAGTTAATTCGACACCGACAGACAACCCAATTAAGCCAACTGTTTCACCAACAACAGCACCAACGGAAAATCCGGTTAAGCCAACAGCGGCACCAACGGAAAAACCGATTAAGCCAACAGTGGCTCCGACTGATGATCCGACAAAACCGACAGCAACACCGACTACGGCACCAACCGAAGAACCGACACCTGATCCGTCAGGTTACAGTATAAGATATGAAAACGGTAAAGCGGTAGTAAATGCGCCAAGCGGTAAATATGCAGTAATCTTTGCGGCATATGACAGTAACGGTAAGCTTATAAGCGTTGCGGTAAAACAAGATGCCGAAATTACAAAAGCAAACCAATCAGTATATCCTAATAAGTTTACAACAGTAGGTGCAGCCACAGGAAAGGTTATGCTTTGGGATAACTTAAATAATATGGTACCTCGAGCAGCAGCATCAATCCCTTTCAATTAATGGACGGTCAAAAGATTTTCGTTTCCACTGTCGGTGACGACAGTGGGGACGGAAGTGAGGAAGAACCCCTCAGAACGTTGGAAAAAGCAATAGACGTTGCAAATGAGATGAGAGAAGATTCCGATAAATTAATTGAAATATTGTTGCGTGAAGGTACTTACAGTGTAACAAACACGATAAAGATTATAAATTCTCAAAAAGATGATTCTTTACTTAAAATAAGTGCATATCAAGATGAAAAGGTTACAATAAATGCAGGTGTTGATATTCCTCTTTCAGCTATGAACATTGCCGATTCGAATTTTACAAATGCAATTATTGATAAACCAAATGCAGGAAGTGTCTTGCAATATAATCTAAAAGATGCACAAATTGAGGATTTTGGAGAAATTTCATTAAGAGGACACCTTATTTCCGATGAAAAAGAGGCTCAGGCAGAATTAAGCCTTAACGGTGAAGTTCAAAAGCTTGCAGGGTGGCCGAACGGTGAATATACAGGGCTGATAAAACCGACAGATTCTAACGAATACGGAAAAAGAACAAAGTCGGGAATTGCAAATGGATGTAGCTTTAAAGTGAATTACGACCGTCCGTCACAATGGAGCAAACTTGAGCAAGCTTGGTTATCGGGAACAATAGGACCTAATTATGAATTTGATTATTACCCTGTAAGCAGATTTGATTCGGAGGAAAAACGTGTTTATTTAAGCAGAGGTGCTTTGGAAAAATACTATACAGAGCCGTATTACAGATTTGAAAATGTACCGGAAGAACTTGATGAACCGGGTGAATATTACATTGACAGACAAAGCGGAATGTTATATTTTTATCCACCCGAGGATGCACCAAAAGATTCCGTACTTACAATCACAATGTCAACACCGACATTGGATGTAAGCGGAAAAGCTCCTAACTCTATGTTCAGAATAGAGAACAGCAAGAATATAGTTTTTGAAAATCTTATATTCAAAGGCGGACGCGGTTCGGCGATAACGGGTAAGAATAACAGCAATATAAAATTCATTAATTGTGAAATTAACAGTTTCGGCGAAAACGGAATACGTTTTGACGCTTCAACCGATATAACAATCAGTGATTGTAAAATACATGATGTAGGACAAGACGGAATTTTATTTGTAAGTTGCGGAAATTATCAGACGCTTTCACCAAGTAACATTGTTGTGTCAAACAACGATATTTATAACTTTGCCAGACTTGAAAGAAGTTACAAGACAGGTATAGACTTCGGATACAGATGTGTGGGTGCAACCGCAGCAAACAATCATATACATAACGGCCCGCATGCCGGAATGATATTTTACGGTGTAAATAACGATATTTACGGTAATGAATTTGATCATCTTGTTACGGAATTCAGCGATATGGACGCTCTGTATTGCAACAATTCAAGTTATCCTTGGGAACGAGGTAATAAAATTCATAATAATTATTTTCACGATATAGGCAAAAGTTCAATGAATGGAAGACACCAGATTAATGTAAGAGCAATTCGTACAGATAATCGTGGATGCGGACTTAATATATATGAGAATTTGTTCTATAATATCGGCGACGGCGGCAACGGCAACGGAAACAACGGCATCGGAGCAATAACTGCCGAAGGCACACGAAACAGAATTTTCAATAATTTGTTCGTGGATTGCAATGAGGCATATTTCAACACACTTCAATACAAAGAAATTGAAACTGCCGATGACGGTACTTTATATCCAGATACGATAATAAACAGTTCCGGTGTTGAGGTTGCAAATACAATTAATGGTGCAAAAGTCGCTGATTTGAAAAAGCAAATGGAAAAATATTTGCCTGTTTACGGTAAACAATTTCCGGAACTGTATAATTATTTTTATGAACATCCGAATATGTCGAAAACAAATGAATTTAAAAATAATATGATAATAAACATATCAATACCGCTAAGTAATTTTAACGGTACACAAAATGAGGAAGGATTCAGAGGTTCGCAAATGCTGACAGCGGCGTCGGGAAATTATGTTTCAACGTCAGATCCAGGTTTTGTATCATATGATAACGGTAATTTGGAACTTTCATCGTCGGCAACATTACTTGTTGAAGGGCTTCCGAAATTTGAAATGAGTTCGTTTGGAATACAGTAATTTATATAGGAGGACTAGCTGTGAAAAAGATTGCTATAATGTTAGCAACAATTATATTTATTCAGCTTGGGGCAACATCTGTATTTGCAGATTATACAGATGTAAGCGGTCATTGGGCATTAAGATTTATAAATGAATTGACAGATGAAAAGATTGTAGAGGGCGATAATCTTGCTTTCCGACCTGACAGCAATGTAAATGTTGATGAATTTATAAAAATGGTTATAGCCGCAATGGATATAGAGGTTACACCTCAGCCTCAAAACTGGTCAGCACCTTATATTGAAAAAGCATTGCAAAAACAGTTAATCTATAAAGATGAATTTGACAAATATAATCGTCCTATAAAAAGGTGCGAGATTGCCAAGATATGCGTTAGGGCTATAGGTGCTGATGAAGTTAGCGGAAATGAACGAAACGAGTTGATTTCACGCATTTCGGATTATTACGATATTTATAACAAAGACAAAGAATATGTACTTGCGGCATATTCAAAGCATTTGCTTTACGGTTATGAAGATAACAGTTTCAGAAGTGAACGTTATACCACAAGAGCAGAGGCGTGTGTTATAATAAGCCGAATGATTAAAGTCGGTAACTTTACCAATAATAACGGCGGAATTATTGATAATCCTATTTTGAAAAATATAATTTATGTTGCAAATACTGGAAATGATGAAAATGACGGTACGATTGACTCACCGTTAAAAACACTTGAAAAAGCGAGAGATAAAGTCCGTGAAATTATATCTTCCGGAAATTATCCTGACGGCGGAATAACAGTTTACCTTCGCGGAGGGGATTATGTACTTGATAAATCGTTAGAACTTGGTTCTAATGATTCGGGAACAGAAAATAATCCTGTTACATATTCTTCGTATCCGGGAGAAGTTGCAAGAATTACAGGCGGAACAAAGTTGCCGTATAATGAATTTAAGAAGATTTCATCGGATATGGCGTCAAAACTTCTTGATAAAACGGTATCAGATAAAGTATTGGAATTAGACCTCGGAAAAATGGGTATTGAAGATTTAGGTCAACTTTCAAGACGTGGTTACGGAATTTCAGCCGATGTGATACCGCAAGCGGAATTATACATTGACAGTGACAGAATGCAGCTTGCAAGATGGCCTAACAGTGATTGGGTAGGTACAACCGATATAGTAAGAAGTGGTGCAAGAAGTAAAAAAGGAGTTTTGGAAGGTGCGGTTTATAAAATTGATTATGACCGTCCTACTAAGTGGAAAACAAATATCAATGAAATATATACTTCAGGTGTCTTAGGACCAAACTATTTCTACGGTTACTTCCCGATAGAAAAAATAGAGCCGGGACAAATCACATTAAAAGAAGGTTCGGTTACAAGCTATTATTCAAAGCATTTTATAAGATACGAAAATATATTTGAAGAACTTGACCAACCGGGTGAATATTATATCGACAGAAATACAAAAATGTTGTACTTATATCCGAAAGACGGATTTAACGAAAATTCGGATATTTGGTTATCACAATTAAGTGAAAATCTTATTTCGGGTACAAATGTAAGTAATGTAACATTTAAGAATCTGAAAATGGAATCGTCAAGAGCCGGAGTTATCCGTATAAAAGACGCAAAAAATATTACGGTTGAAAATTGTGAAATAGCAGATACGGGAACAAACGGTGTATATCTGAGCGGTACGGAATGTACTGTAAAGAACAGTTTAATCCACGATATTGGCAGTACGGGTATCAGCATAAGCGGCGGTGATTATGACAATATCATCTCAAGCGGAAATGTTGTAGAAAATAACCATATTTACAAAGCCGCTCAAATAGAACGTTCTTATCAGGCAGGTATACTTGTTGGTTATCGTTCTGTAGGAACAACAGTAAGTCATAATGAGGTTCACGATATGCCGCATTCGGCAGTTATTATATACGGACCTAATCATACGATTGAGTATAATAACATATATGACGCAGTTAAAGAGTTCCACGATATGGATGCTATTTATATGAATGTATATCAGTATCCTTGGGAAAGAAATGTTGTTATTAGAAGAAACTTTATACACGATTTGGGACAGCAGACATTTACCGAAAAGCAAATGAACGTTGCAGGTATTCGTACCGATAACAACGGTAACGGATTACAGGTACTTGAAAATGTATTCTATAATATAGGTTATCAAAATGCAAACGGAATCAGAGGTGTATGTGCACAAGGAATTGATAACGTTGTAAACGGTAATATATTTATAGATACGTCAGGTACATATGAAGGTTCTCATACATATAATCCGGACGCTAAATGGGATGTGCAGTCAGACAGCGTAAAAGGAATATATGCACAGTGGCAGATATACAGTCCGAAATATTCGGAAAGCAATCCGGAAGTGGCTGACTTCTTTAAACATCATTTTGCGGCATATGAAAATGCAAATAAGTTTAATAATAATTTAATTGTAAATATTAAATTCCCGCTAAGTACAATAAACGGCAATCCTGCTTCACAAGGATTTTTCGCAAATGACCGATTGGTAGAGGCGGCAGGTAATATTATTACAAAGTCTGATCCGGGATTTGTTAATTATAGCGGAGGAGATTTCACAATAAAGGAAGACAGTAGCGTCTATAAGGAAAATCCTGATTTACCTAAAATTGATTTTGAAAATATCGGTCTTTTAAAAGACGAAAGTGTGGGAGTAAAAAAATAGAAAGGGTGAGTATAATTGAAAAAAATACTATCAGCACTGATTTCTTTAATAATGCTGTTTAGCATAGTTTCTGTAACACCTGTTATGGCTGATTCAATATCGGGAACATACACTTTTGTAGATACTTGTTACAGTCCCGAATTAGGTATTTATGTAGCAGTTGCAAAAGATTTAAGCTCGGGAACAACACCGGCACAAATATATGTTTCAGATAACGGCAGTGACTGGACTTTGAAAAAAACATTGTCACAGGCAAAACATTTCGGTAATCCTAATACAAGACAAGTAGTTGTATGGTGGGAGAAAGAACAAAAGTTTGTACTTGCGGCGAATAATAAAATCTTTATTTCAGATGACGGTACAACTTGGAGCGAATCGACAAATGAAAGTATGGTCGGTTCAAATACAACGGTTGCAACAAACGGTCAGACATTGGCTCTTGCGGCAGGAGGAGTTGTCAAGGTTTATAACAGCCTTGACGACACTCCTCCTATAAGCAGTGACTCAACAGCATTCAAGTTGGTTGACAAAAGTGCAGTTGCTAAAACCATAGGTTTAACACCAAGTGACCCTATGAGATATGCGGTAGGCGACCAGTACAAAATATGGTATTTCAACGCAGAGGGTACAAAGACTACATTGACATCAAATATTTCGGCACAGCCTTACGATATGGAATATGTCGAAGGATTTAACGGTTGGGTTATGATAAACGGAACTGCCGTACTTAGAATTTTGATGAATGACGAAACGACAAAGTATAATAATTTTTCGGCAATGAAATTGTCTGACGGAACAGATAACACTGAAAAATTTACCTCTGTCGGAGTAAACAGTGATAACGTGGTTCTCGGTACCGCCTCGGGTAAAATTTTAATCGCTCCGAATGACAGTTCGTCACTTACCGTTGATGTACCGTGGATGATTGCGGAATCGGGCAATGGTTCAGAGTCAAATGAAGAAATTCGTTCAATAAGCGCAATAAACGACGGTATGTTCCTCGTAGCGTCAAAGACAAAGTTGTTTATGCTTGTGAACGAAGATGATAAGTGGGTATATTACGATGTGGCAAGAGATGATATAGTCCTTGAAGATACAAGATTTGAAATCCCTGAATCGGGTATGTATTCGGAAACATTAGAGCCTGTACATTATGATTATAAAGGTGAAATTTCAAATGATAATATTGAAAAGTTTGAATTAATATCTGATTTGCCTGATGGCGTAATATCCGAATCGGTAAGCGATTCAAGTGCTCAGATATTAATAGACAGCAAAACAGTAGGCGGACACGAAATAAAATATCGTGCAACTACAGAAAAAGGAAAAACAAAAGAATTTACAGTAACTGTTGTCGATGAAGACCATATAGAAATAGAGGGAGATGACAAAATAGCAATACCTCTTGACGGTGAAGATAATGAACAGTATACATATACTGCAACAGTTATCGGTACAGACGGACAGGAAATGAACAGAAATGCGGAAATAGCAGTTGTATCAATGCCTGACGGTGTTAAATTCGATGAGAAAACAAATACTTTTACGGTTGATAAAGACACGCAGGCAGGTGAGCTTGTTATACAAGCATCATCTAAGGTAAAACCGCAAAATGCTCAAAGAAAGACAATAAATATTACGAAACGTGCTGCAGATAAGATTGAATTTGTCGAGGCACCCGATTCGATATTTATTCCGGATAATGCAAAAGAAACATTTACATATTCGGCAAAACTTTATGACCAAATAAACAAAGAAATGGTCGGAAGAAAAATAAACTGGAGCGTTGAACCGAAAGAAATTGAAAGCATGGAAGGTGTTTCAATCAATGAAACGACGGGCGAATTAACTGTAGACAGTAAAGCTGTTTTAGGCGTTATTTCAATCAAAGCAACCGATTTTCAAAATACTGAAATCTCGGTGCAAAAAGACGTTAAACTTCAATACACCGACCTAAGA
>NZ_JBKVWU010000095.1:0-8372 GCF_046972485.1 Hominilimicola sp. | reverse complement strand
CCCCCACCCCTCAGTCAACTGCGTTGACAGCTCCCCTCGATGGGAGCCAACAAGCCTCTCCTTGAGGAGAGGTGTCACGCAGTGACAGAGTGGTGGCTGTTTTATTTTTTAACGACCATACAAAAAAGGCGACCAATGGTCGCCCCTACGAACAATGATTATTCCGTTTTTTATATCGGAAGTGCTATTCAATTCAAAAGGGCGACAAATGGTCGCCCCTACGAATAATATTTTTTTGAATTACCGTCCACCCAAAAAGGCGACCTGTGGTCGCCCCTACAATATCAATCATTTTTCTTAAACGTAAATATCTTCATAAACACAAACGTCACAGGCACGCCGATAATGGCGGCGATTGCGTAAGCTATGACGCTTGGACCGTGAATGAAATTATCAAACAGCCAAACGATAATTGTCTGTATTATGAAGTTCGGAATATACGATATAAAGAATTTTATAAACTTAACAAATCCCAAACGTTCTTTAAATGTAAGCTTACTGTTCAGCAAATACGACACCACATTTGACGTTATATATCCGGGAAAAAATGCAAGTGTGGTATTTGGAATAAACAATGAATATATTGTTGAAAAAATTACATTGCTCACCGTATTAATTCCGCCGACAATAAGGAACGACAAAAATTCTCTTGACAAGAACATTTTTAATTTTGACGGTTTATACTCATTCCACTCAATAAGTTCATTTCCTCTTATAATCATTGCTTTATCCGCAAGTTCGGCAAGCGGTGTATCAGAAAGTGAATCGGAATAAAATTCCTCACATTTAACATTTGGAAATTTCTCATAAAGACGTTTAACCTTTTCTTCTCCCCAACAGTTTTCACCGTCATACAATCCCGTATGCTTATCAACCTTTGAAGCCATAAGATTTTTTATTCCCAATCTTTCGCATATCGGTTTCAATAAAAATTCGGGTGACGCGGAAATTATTATATCATCGTCCTTTTGTCTGTCCTTGTACCAAGATTTAACCTTGTGTTCATTTACATTCCAAAAATCGTTTAACGCACTGTCTATGTCAGGTACATATGTCAAAAATCTATACATTTTTTCCTTAAACTGCGTTTTCGTTTTAACTCCCAAAATGTACAAAAAGAATGTCCATGCCATAATCGGCACACTAAGTAATATTTTAGGGTATTTCTTCAAGCAGTAAAAATAGAAATCCTTTGTACTGTCACTGTCATAAATTGTTTCATCAAAATCGTAAATATTCAAGCCATATATCCCCCTATTTCAATAATACAACCGCCGTTGCGGAAATGCCCTCACCTCTGCCCTCAAAGCCGAGTTTTTCGGTTGTTGTCGCCTTGATATTGACATCATCAATACCGACATTCAAATCATCTGCAACATTTTTTCTCATTTGCTCAATATACGGTAACATCTTCGGTCTTTGTGCCACTATCGTAACATCTGCATTACCCACGGAATATCCCTTTTCAGCCACTTTCTTTACGACTTCTCTCAAAAGCATACGGCTGTCCGCACCCTTATACTTTTCGTCTGTGTCGGGAAAATGCTTTCCTATATCTCCGAGTGCCGCCGCGCCGAGAATTGCGTCTGCAAGTGCGTGAAGTGCCACGTCTGCGTCACTATGTCCCAAAAGTCCCTTTTCATACGGTATTTTAACACCGCAAATTATACAATCTCTGCCCTCTACAAGCTTATGAACGTCATATCCCTGTCCTATTCTCATTCCGTAATACCTCGCTTTCTGAGTATTCTTTCACCGATTATCATATCTTCGGGAGTTGTGAGCTTTATATTATCATAACTTCCGTCACTTATTTTTATCTTAACACCGTAATGTTCGGCAATCATACAATCGTCAGTAGCGACAAAATTTTCGTCAAGTGCTTTTTGGTGCATATCAAGTATCTTATCCAGATAAAACACCTGCGGAGTTTGAATCATAAATGTTTTTTCTCTGTCAACAGTTCCTGCTATAAAACCATCACTGTCCGCACTTTTCAGCGTGTCCTTGCATTTAACACCGACCGCCGCCGCACCGAATTTTATACAATCCGCAACAGAATTATTAATTTCATCATCTGTCACAAGCGCTCTTGCGCCGTCGTGTATAAGCACAATATCACCTTCGGCTTTTTTCAGTCCGTTCATAACAGACTCCTGACGTGTCGCACCGCCTTCTGTTATATATGATACCTTTTTTATATCGTATTTGTCAACAAGTATTTGACATTCTTCTATATCATTTTTACCTGTGACAACTATAATATCATCAATTTTATCATTTTTTTCAAATGCCGAAATTGTATAATAAAGCACTTCACGTCCTAATATTTTAAGAAAAACCTTATTTTTATCGGCACCCATTCTTGTGCCTTTGCCTCCTGCAACTATAACCGCTGTTATTTTCATAATATATCCTTTCAAAATAAAAGCAGAGCCATAAAACATAGCTCTGCACTTTTAATCACATATCAAACCAATGCGTCAACAGTATCGTTTAAAATGCTTTCAATGTCACTAACATCGGCAACTTCCGACAGGACAAGTTCGCTTACAACAATCTGTTTTGCACTGGTAAGAGTCTTTCTTTCACTTGTTGAAAGACCTTTTATTTTTTCACGGTACATCAGTTCTTTCAATACCAAAATCACTTGATAAATATCTCCCGACTTAATCTTAATAAGATTATCTCTCTGACGTTTATTCCAATTCGCGTCATCTTCAAGCTCCGCGTCACGAAAATATTGAAGTGCCTTTTTTGCCTCCTGCTTTTCTATAACAGGACGAATACCGATTTCTTCACTGTTTTCTATCGGTACATTTGTTACCATATTGCCTATGGCAAACTTTAGAACATAGTATTGACGTTTTTTGCCGACAATCTCTATTTCTTTGATTTCTTCTATTGTACCTGCACCGTGCATAGGATGTACAACTTTATCGCCGACACTATACATCTTTACTTACCGCCTTTCTCATTAACCACTATCTTAACAACATAATTATAACACAAAACGCCCCAAATGTCAAATTTTTTGATTATATCATAGTTACCAAAAAAAATCAACCCCTTTTATGTAATTTTTTTAATAAATTGTCAAAATAAAAAGGATACCACTCTAAAGTAATATCCTTTTCGTTTTTATTCTTTATTTTGACCTGTGTTGTCGGGAATTATGCTTTCCAAGCGACCCGCCGCAGTAATCGCAAGATTTTTAAGCAAAGTCTTTTGGTTATCGTCACTGCCCGAACCGGCTGTAATCTCAATTATACAGCCTCTGTCGTACACATGGATAGTCGGAAACGCTATATACGATTCCTGTCCTATACCCTCAACCAATTCAGCAGAAGAACGTTTTGACTTTTCCTGTTCGTACTGGTCGAAAAGCATTTGATAATCAATAGTATCTGTGAACTGTGTAACCTTAACCGTTACAGTATCATTTTGACCTATAGGCTCACTTCTGTAAAGCACTGTCGCAACATTACCGTTACGGCTTGTACCTGATTCCTCAATAACAGGTGTATATCCGGCATTTAGTGCAACATCATCAGTTGTGATAAGTGTCGCCGGGTCGATTTCAGGTATCGGTGTAGGTGTTGGCTTTGCAAAAAGTCCGCCGCCACCGCCGCAGGCACACAAACCTATTATCATGGCCAAGCTTGCTAACACAAGCAATAACTTTTTCATAATTTTACCTCCAATGATTATTTCATTGCAATGGCATCTTTTACATTTTTAACGATATTTTCAGGAGTTAAACCGTATTCCTTAAATAATTCAGCCGGTTTACCCGATTTACCGAATCTGTCAGTACCGATAATCTTAACAGGTACAGGAGCATTTGCACATACCACTTCCGTAACGGCACTTCCAAGACCGCCCATAATGTAATGCTCTTCAGCTGTTACGATAGCACCTGTTTCCTTAGCAGCCTTTGTTATTATTTCTTCGTCTATAGGCTTGATTGTATGGATATTGATTACTCTTGCGGAAATGCCTTCTTCTTCAAGCATTTTTGCCGCTTCAAGTGCCATACCTACCATAAGACCGGTTGCAATAATTGTTGCGTCCTTACCATCCTTTAGTTGAACGCCCTTGCCAAGTTCAAACTTGTAGTCCTCACTGTTTACGTCCTCAACGGCAAGACGACCGAATCTCATATATACAGGGCCGTCGTGGTCAATAGCCGCCTTAACAGCTTGCATAGCCTCAATATCATCGGCAGGGTTTATAACAACCATATTAGGAATTGAACGCATTAAAGCGATGTCCTCAAGACATTGATGTGACGCACCGTCCTCACCGACAGAAATACCTGCGTGAGTAGCACCGATTTTAACATTAAGCTTTGTATAGCCGATTGAGTTTCTAACCTGTTCAAAGGCTCTGCCTGCGGCAAACATTGCAAATGTTGACGCAAAAGCGATTTTTCCGCTTGCGGCAAGTCCTGCTGCCACGCACATCATATTACTTTCTGCAATACCCATATTTATAAATCTTTCAGGATATGCTTTCTTGAACATTTCTGTTTTTGTTGATTTTGAAAGGTCAGCGTCAAGCACAACTATGTTAGGGTTTTCACCGTACTTTACAAGCGCCGCTCCGTATGATTCTCTTGTAGCTTTCTTTGCCATTACAGACTCGCCTCCAATCCTTTGATTATTTCATCAAGCTCTGCGATTGCTTGATTGTACTGTTCTTCATTAGGTGCAGAACCGTGCCAGCCTGCGTTATTTTCCATAAATGAAACATTCTTGCCTTTAACAGACTTCATTATAATAGCGGTAGGCTGTCCCTTTGTAGCCTTTGCCTCGTCAACAGCATCCATAAGTTCTTCAAAATTATGAGCACTTACCTTTATAACATGCCAACCGAATGCCTCAAATTTCTTATCGATAGGATTAGGATTCATTACCTTAGAAATGTCACCGTCTATCTGTAAGCCGTTGTTATCAACGAAAATTGTAAAGTTGTCAAGTTTGTAATGAGCGGCAAACATAGCTTGCTCCCAAACCTGTCCTTCCTCAAGCTCACCGTCACCAAGAACAGAATATACTCTGTAATCCTTGTTGTCAAGCTTTGCGGCAAGTGCCATACCGCCTGCGGCTGACACACCTTGTCCCAATGAACCTGTTGACATATCAACGCCGGGTACTTTGTTCATATCAGGATGTCCTTGAAGATAGCTGTTTACATTTCTGAATGTCTTAATATCCTCTTTTGGTATAAATCCTTTTTCTGCAAGTACACCGTATAGTGCAGGTGCTGTGTGACCCTTTGAAAGAACAAATCTGTCTCTGTCCTCCATTTTAGGATTTTTCGGATCTACGTTCATTACCTCAAAGTAAAGCAATGTCAAAACATCTGCTACAGATAATGAACCTCCCGGATGTCCCGATGCCGCATTGTATACGGCTGTAAGAGCGTGCTTACGAACATTGTTTGCAATGATTGACAGCTCTGTGACTCTTTTCTTATCCATGTGTCGTATTTCCTCCCTTAAATTAATTATTATCTAACGCATTTTCATACGCGATATTCATAAGTGTGTCAAGTCTTTCCGTTTCTCCCGAAAGATACAGAAATCCTATAAGTGCCTCAAATCCCGTTGCTCTGCGGTATTCCGTCATATTTGCGTTTTTCGGCACTGTATTCGATTTTGCGTTTCTTCCTCGCTTGTATACCGCCGTTTCATCATCTGTCATATGTTCAAGCATTGCGTCTATACTGTTTGACTGTGCGTGTGCTTTGACATACTGAACAGTCTTTTTATGCAGTTTGTTGGCAGGAAGATTTTCGTGTTCTTCTATAATTCGTGTACGAACAAAAAGTTCATACACTCCGTCACCTATATAGGCAAGCGCCAAAGGCGAAAACTGTGACGGCTTTTTAGTTGTAAGCATAGTTACCTCCCCAAGTTTAAGGATTTCTCAGCAAGTGCTGTGGGTAAATTCGTTCACAGTGCTGTTTTGAAACTCGGGTGCTGTATACTGATACCGCCCCGGTTGCATGGCGAGCAGCAGACCTTTGGTCTGCGACCAGCCCGAGTAAAAAATAGTGCTGTGGGCAAATTTTTTATTCTGAGATGTAGTTCCACTTTACACCCATCGGTGTATCCTTTAACTCAATATTCATAGCTTTAAGCTTATCACGAATTGCATCAGCCTCAGCCCAGTTCTTTTCACTTCTTGCTTTGTTACGCTTTTCGATTAATTCTTCAACCTCTGCGTCTATCGACTTTTCCTGTGTCTTTTGGAATAAACCGAGTACACCGCCAAGTTCGTGTATAAGGTCAAGCGTCTTTTCAACAACAGCTTTCGCATTCTTATTTTCGTTTGACAATGCGGTGTTTGACGCATAAACTATATCAAATATTGCCGCGATTGCTTCGGCTGTATTCAAATCGTCGTCCATTGCCGCAATAAATTTAGTCTTGCAGTCATCAAGAGTTTTTGAATACTCCTTTTCACTGTCTGTAAGTTCTCTGTCCTCACTGTTTTGAAGTAAAAATTCAAGATTGTCTATGCAAGTGTAAACTCTTTCAACAGCAGATTTTGCCTGTTCCATTAATTCATTATCAAAATTAATAGGATTTCTGTAATGAGCCGAAAGCATAAAGAAACGTACCACTTCACCGTCATACTGTTTAAGTATGTCACGAACAGTAAAGAAGTTTCCGAGTGACTTACTCATTTTCCTGTTATTTATATTAATATATCCGTTGTGCATCCAGTAATTTGCAAAAGGCTTTCCATTTGCACATTCGCTCTGTGCAATTTCGTTTTCGTGATGTGGGAAAATCAAGTCTTGACCGCCCGAATGAATGTCTATCGTTTCGCCAAGATACTTGTTCACCATTGCACTACACTCGATGTGCCAACCGGGTCTGCCCATTCCCCATGGGCTTTCCCAAGCAGGTTCGCCCTCTTTTTGTTTTTTCCAAAGTGCAAAGTCCATAACGTCCTTTTTATGTTCGTTTACGTCAATTCTTGCACCTGCCTCCAAATCTTCCAATGGCTGTTTTGAAAGCTTGCCGTATTCGTTAAATTTCTTTGTAGAGAAATACACGTTTCCGTCAACATCGTAAGCATAACCGTTATCAACAAGTTTCTTTACAACATTGATAATCGCATCAATATTTTCCGTTGCTTTCGGGTGAATTGTAGCTTTGTGAATACCGATTGCCTGTGCGTCCTTAAAATATTCCGCAATAAATCTTTCACCAAGCTCTTTTACCGTTATACCTTCTTCATTTGCACGTTTAATCATCTTATCGTCTATATCTGTAAAATTCTGTACAAATGTTACCTTATACCCCTGATATTCAAGATAACGGCGCATTGTATCAAAAACAATAAACGGTCTTGCATTTCCTATATGAAAATAGTCATATACAGTCGGACCGCATGAATACATTTTAACTTCACCTTTATTTATAGGAACAAACTCCTGTTTTTGTCTTGTTAATGTGTTATAAATTTTCATAAGCACTACTTCCTTTTTCCATTCTGACTTTAATTATATCGCAAAACAAAAGAAAATACAACCTCTATTTTTAAAAAATAGAAGTTGTATTAGATGTAAACAAAACCTTTATGATTTTTCCACTACAAATACTCAAAAATCACATCATAAGATGTAACTTTTGGAGCTGTCGGCATTTTGTCGACAGGCTCTTTTTTTATATGCTCGGGATAAATAATCTGTTTCCTATTTCAAGTTTGTCGGATTTCTCCATATTGTTAAACCTCAAAATTTCGCTTTGCGGTACTGCGTATCGTTTTGCAATTTCCCAAAGATTATCCCCTTTTTGAACAAAGTAAATCACTATACCGTTTTTGTCACCGTTTTCAAGCGGTTCTGTCACCACTTCATTCACAAGTTCGATTTTTCTTTTTCTGATTATATTTGCGTTAAGCGATAAAATACATCTGATTTCAATTTCACCCGCCACGTTCAAATTATATGCAGTGTGCTTTACTTCCGCTTTTATTTCCGGAATAAGGTCACTGTACGTACTTTCGCAGTCAAGCATATAGCTGAACGGCAATTCTTTTTTCATACTGTAAACGGGACTTTCGTTGCTGTCTGTCAAGTATAAAATATATGCCTCGATTTTACCCTCTGCCAAAAGTTTACCGCGTTGTATCTGTGCCTTTGTGATATACGGTCTTGTTATCACGTCATACACTCCAGAAACGGACGGTGTACCCGTGCCCATTTCCACCATTTCACGAATTGTGTTCTGTGATGACGGACGTGACACAACTTCTTCAAGTTCCACTTCTTCCTTTAAAAGCTGAGTTTTCGTAAACGGCTCATAGCAATCGCATATCATATCCACCGCCACATTTTCCGTTGCCTTGACC
>NZ_JBKVWU010000094.1:0-8571 GCF_046972485.1 Hominilimicola sp. | reverse complement strand
CTACAAAAACCGTAAAAACGGTATGAGAAACGACATAGCCGAAATGCTTGCGGACCTAAAGCCTAAATTTATGCGTTTCCCGGGCGGTTGTCTTATCCACGACGGCACACTTAATTCCGACGACAGAAACTCAATGTACCGTTGGAAAAACACAATCGGTGCTGTAACCGACAGACCGTCACGACGTAACAACTGGCGATACAATCAATCGTTGGGACTCGGATATTTTGAATACTTCCAATTCTGTGAGGACATCGGTGCAAAGCCTTTGCCTGTACTTCCTGCCGGATATAATCCGCATATGGAGCAAGCCGTTCCGCTTGACGAAATGCAGGAATGGATTGATGACGCACTTGACCTTATCGAATTTGCCAACGGCACTGCCGACACGAAGTGGGGCAAAATAAGATGTGATATGGGACACACCGAGCCGTTCAATCTTGAATATCTTGCAGTCGGCAACGAAGAAGTCGGTCAGGGCTTTTGGGACAGATATGACCTTTTCCACAAAGCCATAAAAGAGAAATATCCGCAAATAAAAATAATCAATTCCGCAGGGCCTTTCCCGCAAGGCGGTGAATTTGAACGCGGTTGGAACAACGCAAAAAAGAACAGCTCTGACCTTGTTGACGAGCATTACTACACATCACCCGAATGGATGCTTGCCAACTGCCACCGTTACGACAATATGCCGTCAGACGGTCCGAAAGTATTCTTAGGCGAATACGCGTCATGGGGCAACACATATTACAACGCACTTATCGAGGCGGCATATATGACAGGACTTGAAAACAACGCACACGCAATCGGTCTTGTATGCTATGCACCGCTTTTATGCAATGTTGACTACATAAACTGGCAGCCCGATATGATTTGGTTTGACAATCACAGAGTATACGGCAGTGCGAATTACTATGTACAAAAAATGTTTATGAACTGCACAGGCAGCGACCTGCTTGACGTAAAGCACGACGGTTTTGACAAGCCTATCACTCTTGGCAGTGACAAAATCAGCGGTAATATTGAGATTGAAGCTGACAGATGCAGTGCGAAATTTTACGATATTAAAATCATCGACATCGCAACAGGCAATGTAAAAACATACGACAATCTATCATTCAGCAACGGCGGCAAAGCCGTTATAGACAGCATAAACTCAAATCATTACAAAGTCGAATTTACCGCCAAACGCACGGCAGGCGACAAAGGTTTCCGCCTGTTCTTCGGCAAGTCGGACGATAAAAACTTAATTCAATGGTTTATCGGCGGTTGGCAAAATCAAGACACAGAAGTCAACGCACAAGTAAACGGACGCGGTTCGTGCCTTGACCACAACATTTTCTCCGTAATGACAGGACAGGAATACAAGCTTTGCCTTGAAGTCAACGGCAGAAATATTACTACATATATAAATGGCAAAACCGCAAACACTGCAATCGACAAACAGCCTGTTATGGAGGAATTGTACTACACCGCAAGCAGTGACGATAACAACATTTATATTAAAGCGGTCAATGTGCGTGACACCGAAATAACGTCTGAAATATGCGTTGAAGGCGTAAACGGCATTAACGCAAACGTAACGGAGCTTTCCGGCAATTCGCTTGATGATATAAACGATTTCGATAATCCGAAAAAGGTATCGCCGAAAACATCGGCTTTAACAGCCGTATCAAATACATTTGAATACACATTCCCGCCACAGAGCGTTACAATATTCACTGTACAGAAATAAAAAAATCATAAAGTTCCTCAAACGTCGAAACTTTAGATTTTATGCCATTTCTGTCGCACATGTCGCCAGAAATGATTTTTAATGAGGTTAGCACCTCAAACTCCCAATAACAAAGTAAACAAAACCATAACGGTTTTGTTTACTATCTAAATCGGACGATTACAATCGTCCGATTTTTTTGTAATCAAATATTACAAAGCGGAATAAATATAAACAAAAGGGGGTATCCGTATGGAAAGCTTTGAAACTGCTGCACCGATAATAGTTCTTATCTGTTCACTTACCGCACTGTTATTTTCATTCATCAAATTTTACTCCGTAAAGCGAAAAAGCGAAGGTACGGATATGATGAAAAGCATCAGCGTCAAAATACGCAAGGGTGCAATGGCATATCTTAAACGTCAATACAAAACTGTCGGAATATTTTTTGCGATTATGTTTTTCATTTTGACCGTACTTGCGGCGAAAAGATTTTTAAGTCCGTTTGTGCCGTTTGCATTTTTGACAGGCGGATTTTTTTCGGGATTATCGGGATATGTGGGAATGAATATCGCCACATATGCCAACACACGCACCGCGAACGGTGTTCGTGACGGACTCAACAAGGGTTTAAAAATCGCGTTTGCGTCAGGCTCTGTTATGGGGCTTACCGTTGTCGGTTTGGGACTTTTCGATATAAGCGTGTGGTTTATTCTTTTAAAATTCGTGTTTAAACTAAGCATAAACGACGTTATGACCGCTATGCTCACATTCGGTATGGGTGCAAGTTCAATGGCACTGTTTGCACGCGTGGGTGGCGGAATATTCACAAAAGCGGCTGATGTCGGAGCGGATTTAGTCGGCAAAGTCGAAGTCGGTATACCTGAGGACGATCCGCGTAACCCTGCCTGCATTGCCGATAATGTCGGCGACAATGTCGGTGACGTTGCAGGAATGGGCGCTGATTTGTATGAATCGTATGTCGGCTCGATTATTTCGTGCGGAGCACTTGCGTCGGCGGCAGGACTTGGCTTTAACGGTGTACTTGTGCCGATGTTTATCGCTGCAATCGGCATAATTGCGTCTATTATCGGCACGTTTTTCGTTTCGACAAAGGAAGGTGCAACGCAAAAATCGCTTTTAGGCTCATTAAGACGCGGTACATACATTGCGTCAATCCTGTCGGCAGTCGGCTCGGCATTTCTTATTTTCACATTACTTCCCGACAATTCAAATGTATTTTGGGCAGTTATTTCGGGACTTATCGCAGGAGTGATGATAGGATATTTCACAGAGTATTACACGTCAGACTCTTACAATCCTACAAAAAACCTTGCAAAATCTTCAAATACAGGCTCGGCGACAATCATAATAGACGGTATCGCACTGGGAATGTCGTCAACGGCGATACCTGTTATTATAATCGGAATTTCGGTAATTATAAGCTACTTTACTGCAGGAGGTATGGCAAGCTTTGAGGACGGACTTTACGGAGTTGGTCTGTCGGCGGTCGGTATGCTTTCAACACTCGGCATAACGCTTGCGACAGATGCATACGGACCTGTTGCCGACAACGCAGGAGGTATTGCGGAGATGTCGGGACTTCCCGATATAGTGCGTGAAAGAACGGACGCACTCGATTCACTCGGCAACACGACCGCCGCAACAGGCAAAGGTTTTGCAATAGGCTCGGCGGCACTGACCGCGCTTGCGCTGATAGTTTCATACACCGATAAAATAACCGAAATGGGAATTGAACTTAATCTTTCCGTCACTAATCCCGCAGTGCTTATAGGCTTGTTTTCAGGGGCAATGCTGCCGTTTTTGTTCAGTGCAATGACTATGAGAGCTGTCGGACGTGCGGCACAAAAAATTGTTGTTGAAGTAAGACGTCAGTTTAAGGAGATAAAAGGATTGATTGACGGAAAAGCAGAGGCTGATTATGAAACGTGCGTTGACATATGCACAAAATCTTCGCTAAAAGAGATGATTTTCCCCGCCGCACTCGGAATACTTGCACCGATAATTGTCGGATTGGTGCTTGGGTGCAACGGTGTTGTCGGTATGCTTGCAGGTGCTTTAATATCCGGTTTTGCACTTGCTGTAATGATGGCTAATTCGGGCGGTGCTTGGGATAATGCGAAGAAATATATCGAGGCAGGTAATTTCGGCGGTAAGGGCAGCGAAAATCATAAAGCCGCTGTTGTCGGCGATACGGTCGGTGACCCGTTTAAAGATACTTCCGGTCCATCCGTTAATATATTGATTAAACTTCTGTCTATGGTTTCAATCGTTTTCGCCGCACTTATCGCCACATACGGCGGTATGGGGCTGTTTTAGGCATACAAAAAGGCAAGCCACATAAGTGACTTGCCTTAAATTTTTATTAGCCTTGTGTATTGTAGCTGTAGTTTGGAGCCTCTTTAGTGATATAAATATCATGAGGATGGCTTTCCTTTAGACCTGCACCTGTAATTCTTACGAACTTACCGTTTTCCTTTAACAACTGAATTGTCTTAGTTCCGCAGTAACCCATACCCGAACGCAGACCGCCAAGTATTTGGAATATAGTATCAGAAACAGGACCTTTGTAAGGTACACGACCTTCAACGCCTTCAGGAACAAGTTTCTTTGAACCTGTTTGGAAGTATCTGTCCTTACTTCCGCATTCCATAGCCGCAATAGAACCCATACCTCTGTAAACCTTAAAACGTCTGCCTTGGAATATTTCAAATTCGCCCGGGCTTTCGTCACAGCCTGCAAGCAAGCTGCCAAGCATAATTACGTCAGCACCTGCCGCAACAGCCTTAACAACATCACCCGAATACTTAACACCGCCGTCGGCGATAACAGGGATATTGTACTTCTTTGCAACTTGGCTTACGTCATATACAGCAGTAATCTGCGGTACACCGATACCTGCAACGACACGGGTTGTACAGATTGAACCCGGACCGATACCGACCTTAACACAGTCTGCGCCTGCGTTAATAAGTGCCTCTGCCGCCTCACCTGTTGCGATATTTCCTGCAATTAAGTCCAAATCAGGGAATGCCTCCTTGATTTCCTTAACCTTATTTATGATATTCTTACTGTGACCGTGTGCACTGTCAAGTACAACAACGTCAACACCTGCGTTATATACAGCCTTAACTCTTTCCAATGCGTCGTTTGTAACACCGATTGCCGCACCGACCAAAAGTCTGCCGTTCTTATCTCTTGCAGAATTCGGATAACGGATAGCTTTTTCAATATCCTTTATTGTAATAAGTCCTTTTAAGTGATTTTTCTCATCAACTATCGGCAACTTCTCAATCTTGTGCTTTGAAAGAATTTTCTGTGCCTCTGAAAGAGTTGTTCCGACAGGAGCAGTTATAAGATTTTCGCTTGTCATAGCGTCTTTAATTTTCTTTGCAAAATCTGTTTCAAATCTCAAGTCACGGTTTGTAATTATACCGATAAGCACGTTATTGTCATCACAAATCGGAACACCTGAAATTTTATATTTACCCATAAGCTCATCTGCGTCTTTTAGCGTATGGTTTTCAGAAAGACTGAACGGATTGGCTATAACGCCGTTCTCACTTCTCTTTACTTTATCAACTTCCGCAGCCTGCTGTTCAATCGTCATATTCTTATGAATTATTCCGATTCCGCCCTCTCGTGCGATTGCAATAGCCATTGACGACTCTGTAACAGTATCCATTGCCGAACTCATCAGCGGTATGTTAAGCGTTATGTTTTTAGTTAGTTTTGTTGTTAAGTCAACTTCGTTAGGTGTAAAATCAGATGCTTGCGGTACAAGTAATACATCATCAAATGTAAGACCTTCCTTAGAAAATTTTTCTTCCATTCTTATAACTCCTCTCATTAGTATTAATTTTATTAATTATAACAAATTTTGCGGTTTTTTTCAAGACCTTTTTTACGTCATTTTAAAGTTTATTATAATTGATTAATATAGTCTGTAAGGCATATTCGCATTGTGGCAATATCACTAATTTTGAAAACTTCGCCCTTTAATCTCGACGAACCCGCAAGTCCCTTGATATACCACGCAATATGCTTTCTCGCCTCTTTTATTCCGCGGCTTTCGCCCTTTTCTTCAACAAGCATTTCAATATGTTCCAACGCTTGTGCAAGTCTGTCCTGAGGAGTCGGTTCAAAGTTCACTTTGCCGTTTTTCAGATATTCGTTTACCTGTCTGAATATAAACGGATTTCCCTCGCAGCCTCTGCCTATCATAACCGCGTCACAACCCGTCATATCAATCATTCTTTTCGCATCCTCGGCACATTTTATATCGCCGTTGCCGATTACCGGAATTGAAACCGATTCTTTTACTTTCTTTATTATATCCCAATCCGCCGTTCCGCTGTAAAACTCTGCCCGCGTTCTGCCGTGTATCGCAATCGCCGCCGCTCCGCCTTGTTCTATAATCTTTGCAACTTCAACTGCATTTATACTGTCATCGTCCCAACCTTTACGAATTTTTACCGTCACAGGCACAGGCGACGCGGAAGAAACTTTATGCACTATCTCGCCTATTTTTTCGGGTGTCTTAAGCAATGCGCTGCCGTCACCGTTGTTTACGATTTTAGGTGTGGGACAGCCCATATTTATATCTATTATATCAGGTTTTACCGCCATAACTTTCGGTATCACTTCCGCCATTATATCAGCGTCAGAGCCGAATATTTGTATCGCACAAGGACGTTCTTCGTCATCTATCCGCATTAAATCGGCGGTTTTTTTATCGTTGTAGTACAGTCCTTTCGCACTCACCATTTCCGAATACACAAGTCCTGCACCGTATCTTCGGCATATTTTTCTGAAAGGTAAATCAGTTACTCCCGCCATCGGTGCAAGAAATACGTTGTTTTCTGTTTCAAAATTTCCTATTTTCATTGTTTCGCCTTTTATTTTTCCCTTTGTTTTTGATTATATCCAAAACAGACAAGCCTGTGTTATGTTTTTGGCTTGCCTTTCGATTTGCCACCACTCCGTCACTTCGTGACACCTCTCCTCAAGGAGAGGCTTTTCGTATGGCTCCCATTGAGGGGAGCCGGCGGCGTAGCCGTCTGTGAGGTGGCTTTACCTTGCCTTTCGATTTGCCACCACTCCGTCACTTCGTGACACCTCTCCGCAAGGAGAGGCTTTCGTATGGCTCCCATTGAGGGGAGCTGGCGGCGTAGCCGTCTGTGGAGTGGCTTTACCTTGCCTTTCGATTTGCCACCACTCCGTCACTTCGTGACATCTCTCCTCAAGGAGAGGCTTTCGTATAGCTCCCATTGAGGGGAGCCGGCGGCGTAGCCGTCTGTGGGGTGGCTTTACCTTGCCTTTCGATTTGCCACCACTCCGTCACTTCATGACACCTCTCCTCAAGGAGAGGCTTTCGTATGGCTCCCATTGAGGGGAGCCGGCGGCGTAGCCGTCTGTGGGGTGGCTCTTTTCTCTCTTATCTATTATCTGCTACTCGGGCGACCGATGATCGCCCCTACGAACGTTAAATTATCTTCTTTTTGAGTATTCCAATATTTTATGATTATTTGAGAAGAACTGCAAATTTGCGTCAAAATACAAATGTGAAACTTCGCCCTTATTCATTTCACCGTTTTCGATTTTATTTGCACAATCCCATGTTGTATCGACAATCATCCATCTGCCGTCAACGTATACTTCATTCCATGCGTGATTTTGTTCGTCGGTTGCAATACTTGTATCTGTCCACGCGGTATCATTACCGACACCAAGTGCGTATCCCGACACGACATTACACGGTATATCAATACTTCTGCACAGTGACGCCATAAGCGTTGCAAAACCAAGACACACTGCCTTACGGCTCTTTACTATATCCGTTGCGTAATACGGCGGTGCCTCGTCACTTGCAAGGCTGTCAACGTCATAATACATATAAGAACATATCCAATCGTGCAACGCAAGCACTTTTTCATAGTCGGTCGTTTTATCTGCCGTAAGCTGTTCGGCGATAGAGATTATACTGTCACTGTTTGATTGTATAGACGCGGTGTATTTAAGTGCCTCTTTAATTGACTTATCCTTTTCATACATTGCCTTATTATGTTCAAACACAGGTGACTGTTCGATAACCCAACCGCCGTTGCCGTCACGCACAAGTTTTACATAATTATACACCCAGCTTTCAAACTGTCCGTAAGGCTTATCACCGGTATACACGTCAACACCGACAGATGCGCCGTCCGTTTTCGGAATTGATATTGTTTTATTGAAACTATTTTCGGAATTTGCCGTAATCGAAACCTGTTCAAGCGTTTCACCGTTTTCATCGATAAATGCCGCAATCAAATTTGATTTACTTCTTGAGCCGACAATTCCGAATATCTGTATTCTGTCATAATCCGCAATCATAGAAATATTTTCGTTCGGATAAAACGAAAGCATAGGACTGTTCTGTATATACGCATTGACCGCCACATCTGACGGATCAATAGGTAAATCCTCCTGTTTTATCATTGCCATAAGCTCGGACGGTGTAGGAATATAATCCGTCACCCTCGAAAGCCGTTCGGACAATGCCGAAACCGAATCCGTAACCTCTGGACAATTTTCTTTAAGATACGGAACATAACTTCCGAAATTCAAGAAAAAGTCTGTCTGCGAATTAATCACGGCTATTCCTATTGCTAATATCAAAAGTATGGCAAAAAATTTCTTTATCGTTTTCATATCATACCACCATACCAAAATCAAATTTTATATAAAAAATGCTGCGACCTAAGTATATTCTTAAGCCGCAGCATCTTCCTTATTGGAGGCGCCACCCAGATTTGAACTGGGGAATAAAGGTTTTGCAGACCTCTGCCTTACCACTT
>NZ_JBKVWU010000093.1:0-8579 GCF_046972485.1 Hominilimicola sp. | reverse complement strand
CAGTCGTTAAAACTACTACGCTATAAAAAGTCTAACTTTTTGGGGTCACATCAAAAGGTCCTCATTTCTATTCTTGCATATTTAACGAAATCAACTGATATGTATCTTTACCATTGTAATTATACGGTCTTACTACCGCTTTTCCTGTTGCTCCTTTATTCACTTTGATTCCAAAACCCTCTATTGATTCAGATGTAAGATTATAGCAATCATTCAAAATGTCTGTATATCCAGAACTATAGTTTGTAAATATTACAGTATATGTTCCGTCCCCATTATCATACATATTATCAGCTATCGAGAAAACTCTTCTGGCATCTCCCTCTTCACCGGAATCATAATAATAGTATCCATTGTCATATCCAAATTGCCAGTCGTATCCCATAACATTATATTTTGCCTCGCCATGCTGTACTTTTTTCCCAAGATACCTGTCAATAGAATTTGAAACTGTTTCCTCATCAGTTTTATAACAAGCATGAATAAAATCATCCAATGTTACATACTTAGCTGCTTCCTCATCAGAAATAGGAATTGCCCCTGACGTATGATTAACCGAATTATGTTTACAACCAAAATATATCAGCTGATCTCTGCTTGCAGTATTTGCGTCGTAATCATTAAAATCAATTTCACTAAAATTACTCAAAAATATATTAATCATATATCTTTGATTTTCACTCATTGTAGGAATTAAATCCTCATTTTTGTCCTCATAAACATATCCGTCTTTTGATAATCTGATAGTATTGTTTTTAAAATCCACATTGAATCCGCCTACAACATCTGCTATATCACGAAGTTTAAAATATGTACTACCGTCAACATTATATCCGTTTAAATTAACGTTGTTGTTATTCAATTTTATAGGGAAAGTATTTTCGGTAGCAATATATTGCCCCGCAAAAACACCAACCGTACCAAATACCAACGCTCCTGTTATCACTCCGATTATAAAATTCCTTTTCATCAAAATCCCTCCAACTGTTTTAGCAACATTAATTACATCACTTACATTACTTATTGTAATTCCTTTAATCCATCTTTTCGCTTTGTCTTTCTCCATACGTTCTTTTAATTCAACAACATCATGCAAATTACGACACGCATTAGTTATATATTCAAATATTTCTCTTATTTTTTTATAATTATCATCTAAGTTTTGTTCTAAATCAATACTAATATATTTGTCAAATCTAAGTTTTCCTTTTTTATAATTTACAAGAACAAGCTGTAATTTATCTTTGTATTTATCTTTATCTTTTAAATAATGATTAAATTGTTCTTTAACACTGATAAAAGACTCTAAATCATAATATATACGAGTGTCATTTCCTTCAAATTTTAATATTTTTTTAGTAGCTGATTCATCATTCGGGCATAAATATTCTCCATAACCCGCCCAAAAAATATCTAAATATCTTTTTGTATTATAATTCCAATACAAATAATTTTCCTCAATAATTCTCTGTACATGCTGTAAGTCATATCTGGCAAAAATGATTCCAACAATACATTGTTCATTATATTCATATCTGTCACGAACTTCTTCTTGCAATCTGGTAAAATTCAATGCCTCTATCATTATATCACCACTTTTAATAAAAAATATAATTTATTCTCTCATATCGGACAAAAAAAATCATTCGAATCAGAATTTTTATAAAATCTGATACTTGCATAATCACTCACATTAACACCCATATTCTTTTTATAAATCTCCCACTGATTATATTCGCCCATGCCGAGATGTTTTAATATATCATCAATATTTTCTCGTGTTTTCGGAACAACACAATCGCTTATATACAACCTTACACGACTATCCTCCACAACATCGGATATTTTCAAAATTCCAAACAGACCTCTAGGATTAGGATTTTCCCTATCCTTTAAATATGCTTGAAATTTATCTGTTTTCGTATTATATTCCAAATATCCCGTAACGTCTTTATTCCGCCACACTATCTCGTAAATCTCTAACATATTCAATCCTCCACATTATAAAGTCTATAACTTTTTCCCACCAAATATCTTTTAGCTGAATGTTATTTATATCCGCATAAACCAATTCGCTGTATGTTTTCTTTACCGCCATAACCCTATCTGCAACTTGATTTCTTTCAATATTAAGATTAATTGTAGGCACATATATTTTAGACATTTTCTGAAATATTCTTTCCGCCGCATTAAATCTTTCCTCATACAACGGTGCATTACAAAGACAGTATCTATATGCCGATTTAAAATCATTCAACATTCCTTTTATATCATCATAAAGCAAAGAATATCCGTTATCATATATAGGCGACAATTTAAGCTCTCCGTTATCCGACATAAGAAATCCTACGTTACTGTTATGCCTATCCTCATTCATTATAATCAAATCAAATGCCAACAGATTTATTAAATCATTTCCGCACCCGGTGTTTCTGCAAAGCTTTTCAAAATCAATATTGCTTTCATCCTCCGCATATAGACTTGCCAAATATATTAACGTTTTTCCGTTTCTGAAATCGGGAGAACTGCAAACCAAAGTTCTGAAATTCTTACCGTATCTAATTCCCTCCATACCAATAAGACTTTGCTCCGCTACATTTAATCCCATTAGCTTGCCTATTTCATAACATAACACCTCAATAACAGGCTCAATTCCCCACTTTTCAGGAAAATCACGAACCTGTAAACGTCCCGATTTAACAAAATACACTATTCCATCTTTCTGATATTCTGTTTTTAGTAAATTACCCTTTGAATTACTGTGTATTGAAAAATTGTTTCTTGTAATGCTACTCATTATAATATCCTCCGATATTGATATTATATCAAACTATATAGTGTAAATGGCGAAATAAAATTCTACCGCAAACAAACTAAATATACAACTAATATATCACAATGAAAGATGAATTGCAAATGAAATTGGTTTGACTAATAAATACGTTCAAACGCATAGACGAAGAATTTGCTATTCTAATCTCAAAAATCACGAAATTAAACGGTAAATTATAAACAAGCCGAATTTATCAAATCAAATCGACAAATTCGGCTTATTTTATATGAATGTAGCTTATAAACTAATTACTCACTGATTACAGGTCTCATATTTTCGAACGAATACCAATATGTAATAAGCGAATTTTTACTGCGTTCTGCCTTTTGTGCCTCCGACACCTTTGCAGGTGCGGTTGTTAAATTGACAAGTGTGCCGTTATCGTCATATTCCGCTTCTATTTTAACGCAAGGTTTATTTGTGCTCTCAGTCAGCACTCTTACAAGCTCCGACACTATACCCGGTGCAGTTCCATAGCCGTTAAGCATTAAATCGCCCGCAAGCTGTGATCGTCCCCCGTTGCCGTAATGGTTATGGTCGCCGAAGCAATCCATAATTGCCTTTGCCGCCGCATCCTCGTTTTCATAACCGTTCTTTGCATAATCCGCTACATATTCGTTAAATGCATTGTCAGCGTTAAGTCCTATATCAATAAATCCTAAAATATCAGGATCATCCTTTCTTTCCTCGTAGATAACTCTTATGCCTAAAGAATCATACGCATCCTCTCGACAGCCGTGGAATGTATGTGTTGTTTTATCATATACATATTCGTAGCCTTCAACGCAGCCGTGCGGGGTATAGCTTGTAAGTATTACTTTTGCACCCATTGCAAGACACGCATCAACATAATAGTCAAGCGGAGCCTTAAACTGCGTACCGGACATTCCGCCCGGATTTGTCCCCATATTTCCAATGGTGACAATATCGCCCGGTCTTATGTTTATCAGAATATTATCAAGCCAGCCCTGTGTATAATATGTTTTAAGATTTCTTGAACCCTTACCGTTATTATGATAATCGGCAAGTGCGGTAAACTCGGGATAATTGGCTTGATCACGTGCTAAATTATATGCGTATGAGCCGCTGTTGCCGATAGTTGAATCGCCGACAGACCAAATGTTAGGTTTTTCAGCGGCAGTCTTTTCAACCTTTTCTATTGATATATACGCAACCCTTGCACCTGAGAATTTTAAATCCATTACATCATCCACAACCGGAATATCATATACTTGTTCGGTTATTTCTTCTGTTTTTACAGTATATCCCGTATGTGTTGTCCCCTCTGCGGCAAGAGTTCTTTCATGACCTGACAGTGCTTCACTTACATATTCAGACACCAAATCACCACTAAAAGCAATCTTTACTCTGTAATGTTTTCCTTTTGTAACCTTAGCTTTAAAAGTGAAATCACCCGACAAATAATCAGATTCTGCATTATCAATACTTGGTGTGCCTTCTGCTTTTGCACTTCCCTCTATTCCATAACCGCGTGATACGGTATAAGTTGTTAAAGGATTAATATCCGTATAACCCTCTGTAACACTTTCATCCGCACCACTTCCGAAGTCAAATGATAAACCGTGAACTGTGACCTTAACACTTCTTGATAATATTTTGCCGTCACTGCTTTCTCCTGTGGCTCTTACGGTAAACACACAAGGAACAGCTGCCGATGTAACGCTTATTGTACCCGCTGATGCGTCAAACGATATACCGTCGGGAAGATTATATTTATTGACATTATTTTTGTCATATATTCCAAGCAATACATTTCTGTTCAAATCCATACCATCACCGTTGATTACCGCCGCACTGTATTTAGCAGTATTTACTGATTTTTCATCAAGCGGTATTGCAAGGCTTCCTTGTGATGATGTAAACTTTATACTTTCAGCCGAGTCGGTAATATTGAGCTTTATGGTTTTGGTATAGCCGCCGATATTCACCTGAACAGTTGCCTCACCGGCTGATGCACCCTCACCCAGAGTTATTGTTGCTTTGTGAGAATCTACTACATCGGGAGTTATTATAATGTCTTGCATATCATCTTCTAAGATTGACCATTCTGCCGCACCTGTTATATTATATCCTTCTTTGCTTTTTACCGATACAGATAATGTTGCAGTATCTTTGTTTGGAATTGACAAAGTTTCCTGTGAAATATTGAGTGTATAGGTTGAAATATCCGCAGCCGGATAATATGCTCTATATGCATCAAAATCAACCGTTCCTGTCTGCTTATTTGCAAAACCAATTGAGTAATATGTCGGCTCCGAGTTTTCAGTCCACGCTATGCTATCGGTTTCACCGACAAACTGACCGTTTAAGTCATACACCTTTACAAAACAACTTTCGGTAGTCTTGTCAGCCGACAGTACAATTTTATACCATTTGCCCTTGTTGACTGTAACATCAATATCATTATTTTTTATAGCTATGCCATTTAGCTTTATTGTTGTTCCGTCAAATTCAAGCGTTACAGGCGTTGTATAGCCTTCCTTATCCGTCCAATACGGCTGTTTTGATGTAAGTGTAATACATCCATTGCCATTAAAGCGTATATTCTGCTCAAATATAATTTGTTTTTGCGGTGTATCTATTGAATTTGTGAACATATGTGATTTACTCGATGTTGGGCAATTAATTCTAAGGAATTTGTTATTCTCCTCTTTCATAATAACTGCATCACCGCTATCTGAACCGGACATACCCCAGCCGCCGACCATAATATCGTTACCGCCGTAAGTGTCCTTTAATGTAGTATATCCAACAAGACTGTCGGGATATTCGTCAAAGTCGGATGGGTAGCCTGCTTCAGGCAAGATTTGGTTATCTGCCATGCTCTTATCACCTGTTGCGGCAACATACATTGACGCTTCAATCGTCTCACCATTATATGTAACAGTTGCTTTGAGCTTACCGTAGAAATTAAAGTCGCACTGTCTGAGCATAAACGAAACTTCTGTAGCGCTGTTTGTATGCTCGGCAAATTCACCGTAGCTGTCGCAATACTTGTCGGTATCGTTTACGGTCTTAAATCCGTCTATATCCCACTCAATATTAAAATCCTCTATGCGGCTGTCTATTGTCTCTGCGGTTATAATCGTTCCCGCTTCGCCTGTAAGAGTAAGCGTATATTTGTTTTCGGCGGCAGTGTCGGGACTATCGCCGAAGGTCATCAGGGAATTGCCCTTTATTTCGGCAGAAACGATAGGCTCAATATACTCTGTGTCTTTTTCATAAACTGCCGTAAATTTTGTGTCGGCTGTAATTTTGTATTCCTTTAAATCGTTAATCAGATTTTCGGTATCGTCATTTACCTGCCAGCCCTTAAAGATATAGCCATAATTTGTTAAGTCGGGAATATTTAACGGGCTTGCATTGCCCTTTACGGCTTCTTCGGTGGTATTGCCTTTTACATCATAAGTTACGGTGTAATATGCGCTTCCTGCGTCAAGCGCGCTATCGTATGCGCGGACTACGATATTGTCAATGCCGAATGTAGCCGTACTCTTTCTCGCCTCACAAATCAGAAGCTTACCGATTGCCGTTCCGTCTGTCCCCATAGGAACTTTGTTGTCAAAATATATTGTTTCGCCGTCAGGGCTCGACAGTGTGATTGTCACATTATGCTCTGTAAAATCCATAATCGCCTTTGCGTGTGTCCAGCCTGATTTATTCGTCCAATCTGTTGTTGTATATGTTTCCTTAGAACCATCTAAATTATTTATGATGAGTTTATCGCTATTCTTAGGTTGTGTAAATGAAAAGATATAATTATTTCCGCTGTAATTTGCATTGCCTTTAGGGTTGCCTGCTGCAGAATCAAGTAATACAAGCTGATTTATATTTTCATTTCCTGTATTCGTCATATAGAAGTCAAATTCGATAACTGCTTTACCATTTTCCGTTGTCTGAGCGTCAGAATCGAAGGTATAGTATGCATTTCGTGTTCCACTTCCGTTTGTATTTGCAAATTTGAAATACTTATTGATACTGTTGTCTTCATCTGTTGCTATTGACATATCGCCCGGAGCATTTGCAGACGTCCAGCCCATTGTATCCGTTGCACTTTCAAAATCAAGCGAAAAATATTCCGCCGCGTTTGAGGTTATAACAAATGACATTTGCAGTAGAAGCGATATTGCTGTTATCACTCCTAAAATTCTTTTAAGTTTATTTTTCATCACTTTGCCTCCTTAATTGTTATTGAATTATATAACGGCTTCATTCCGTCCTCCCACAAGAACAGCTTGATATATGAGTCAGTATCTGCACTTAAGCTGTCCGTCTTTATCGTGGAAGTGCTGTATGCAGCGATTGTTTCTTTTCTTTGCTTTACAGATTTTAATTTTCCATAGTTATCATACAAAGCCATATACAATGTTAATTCCTTTCTGTCTGCATTGTCGTTTGTATATACTGCCTCGGCATATACCTCTGCGCCGTTAAGCTTATTTACTGCGTTGCCCTGCATATCTTTCAGTGTAATTGAATCTTCAATATGCTCATCCGGAACATTAGTATTTAACCTACCCTCGATAACCGTACCGTCATAATTTCTTGTTAAATACATATCGTCTATCCTTACATAACAGTTTGCCGGTGAGTCTGAGTACAAGCCAATCTCACATTCTCCGTTTTCAATAATAATATCCTTTACAACGACATCTGTCCAATTACTCATTTTTGATTTTAGAGAAGCTGTGTAGTTCTTATTGTTTGTATTTGCATACAATACACATTCATTTTGTCCGCCGCTTGACATAACGCTTGCTCGAAGTGTATATATACCGTTTGGCAAATCTTTAATTGTTTGTTTAATTCTTGCGGTATAATCTGTGTCTGCACTTTGCTTTGCGGCATAGTTGCCGTAAAAACGTCTTGCTTTTACATTCCCGTTTACCGAACCGTCTGTACTGTCACTGCATTCCCAACCTGTCAATGATTTAACATCAACTCTGTCGGCATCAAATTCATTGTTTGCAATATAATTATTTCCGTCGCCAATTGTCCACTCGCCTGTTTCTGAGTTTAATTTCCATTGACTTAAATCGTTGAAATGAGGAGTATATCCGTCCATTGTCAGTGGAACCCACTGATTATATCCTATACCATGTGTTCCGAAATCACACCAACGGTCACCACAATAAATAACCGTGTCCTGCTTGCTTCCGTGAAGCGTATAGTAAAATCCGGTTTGTGAATTGTGTGCATAGCTATACTTTGCACCCGGCATAATGTACGGAAGATTTGAACTTGATTTTGAAGTATCAATATAATCCGGCTTTAATTTGTAATCGCCGAGTATATCTTTTGATTCAAACACATACACTCTTGAACCACGCCAGCCGTATAAATCTGAACCGGTAAAATAATAATGGTCTTTGTATTTAAACATACAGTCACCCTCTATACCGCCTTTATCTTTTTGTTTTATTGTACCATCTTCATCAAAATATGAACCGGTAGAACCGTTCAGCTCTTTTATATTATCAAAATCAAAATCACAGAAATTCTTAGTTTCATCCATAGGTGCAATATATAAATGTCCTCTGCCGTTCGCGCTTGAACATATCATATAACCTTTGCTGTCTTCATCATAGAACATTGTTAAATCACCTGTATCACCATTTGCGATAACAGGAAGTGACGTTCCACCCCAAAAATATCCCTTTTCTGTTTTAAATGGGCCTTTCGGATTATCCGCACTTGCGATAATCGTTCCGTTAAACTGTGATAC